>JAYVMM010000691.1:0-2027 GCA_043758975.1 Planctomycetota bacterium
CCATGAACTCGATGGCGCAGCAGGCGGTGCCGAAGGGGAACGGCCACAGGCTGTTGCGCCGGCCCCAGTTGACCACCGCATCGAGCCGGGTGGTGATGAAGCTGTCGCCGAGATTGATCTCGGGGACGACGGCGGCAGGCACGGGCTTGAAGGTCATGGTATGCGTCCCGGAAGTAGGGGTGCCGGCAGGTGGGCGCTCAGCGGTCCCAATCCAGCGCCCCCTTCTTGTACAGGTAGAGGTAACCGACCTCGAGCAGGATCAGGAAAATGACCAACAGTCCCACCATCTCCCAGCCGCCATGCTTGAAGTGGATGGCCCACGGATAGAGGAAGGCGACCTCGATGTCGAAGGCGAGGAAGAGCATGGCGATGAGGTAGAACTTGACGTCGAAGCGCTCGCCGGCGCTGCCGATGGTGGTGGCCAAGCCGCTTTCGTAGGGCTCGTTGCGCGCCGGGTTGCTGTTGCGCGTGCCCAGCGCCCAGCGGCTGAGGAAGTAGTTTCCCAGCAGGAGCGCGGTGGGGATGAGCAGGGCGATGGCCAGCAGCATGGTCAACGGGAAGACGATGTCGAAGGCGCTCGGATCGGCCTCGCCGGACGCGCCCGCGACCGTCATCGGGCCCGGCGCCTCGGCACCGGCGATGAGGGAGGCGAGGTGAGCGAGGAGGACCGGGTGCATGGGAATCCTTCGACAAGCCGCTGCAGCCAGGGAGTCGTGCCGGGAAGGGCAGGCTTATAAATGACCCCCCCCTCAAAACCAGCAGAATCCCCCGCCGCCATGCCTGGATTGACGACTTTCGCGCGGAAGGATGCAGGAATGTTATCGACCTGTCGACGCTGCGCTTAGAGCTGAAGCTTCACCCCCGTTCCGGCCCCGCTCCTGGTCGGCGCCATCGTCGTAGCTCGACGGTCAGTGCTAACCCCGAACGCACCTTGACATGACCGTCGCCGCGACCCGCGGGCGAGCCGACTCCACGCGCGCAACCATAAGCGCCAGGTCGATGTAGACCATGTCGGGCTCACCCCTTGTCCTCCCCCCGGTGGCGTCGATAAGGACCATATGCTTGACGTCACTTGCCAGCTATGCGCCAAGCGCCCCGCCACCACCCACCTGACCGAGCTGGACCCCGGCAGCGGGCAGCGCCAGGAGCTCCACCTGTGCGCCACCTGCATCCAGCGCCTGGAGCTCAAGCTCGAGGCCGGGCCGCCGCCGATCGCCGAGATCCTCGAGATGAAGGTCGATGACGGCGGCAGCGGCAAGATCAAGATCAACCTCAACCCCGCCACTGCCAGCCAGCCAGCCGCCGAGGAGCGCTGCCCGGAGTGCGGCCTGGCCTTCAGCGAGTTCGGCTCGGGCAAACTGTTCGGCTGCAGCCACGACTACACCGCCTTCGCCGACAAGGTTGAGACTCTGCTGCGCAACTACCACGGCACCTCGCAGCACCGCGGACGCCACCCGCTCACGGTGGTGCCGGTCGCCGCCGGGGTCGAACTGCGCGCACGCCGCGCCCAGCTCGACGCCGCCCTGCGCGAGGCAATCGCCGGCGAGAAGTACGAGGACGCCGCGCGCCTGCGCGACGAGCTGCGCCTGCTCGATCGGCCTGCACCATGAGCGGGCGCCGCCCATGAACCGCCTCGCCGAGATCATCGCCCGCCCGGCCTCCTGGCTCAACAGCCCGGGCGCACACCGCGGCATCGTGGTCTCCAGCCGCATCCGCCTGGCGCGCAACCTCAGCGCTTACGCCTTCCAGCGCAAGCTCAGCGCGGTTCGCCAGGAAGAGCTGGTGGCGCACCTGCTCGAGACCTGCGCGCGCGTCGCCGCCATGCCCGACGCGCTTTGCCTGCGCGTCAACGCCCTCAACGAAGTCGAGTGCCAGGCGCTGGTCGAGCGCCAGCTGATCTCGCGCGACCTTGCCACCGGCAAGCGCCCGTCCGGGGTCTACGTCAGCGCCGACGAAGTCTATTCGCTGATGTTCAACGAAGAGGACCACGTTCGCCTGCAGGTGATCAGCGCCGGGCTGTGCGCCAA
>JAYVMM010000692.1:0-2946 GCA_043758975.1 Planctomycetota bacterium
GGCAGCTTCAGCACCTATAGCCCGGTGCTCGACTTCAGCCCGCTGGTAGACCAACTGCGCAAGGACGATCCCGCGGTGCAGATCGAGGCCAAGCCGCCCGAGCAGTCATGGTTTTGGCCCGCGATCCTGTCCTTCGGCCCGATCATCGGCCTCATCATCTTCTGGTTCTATATGATGCGGCAGATGCAGGGCGGCGGCGGACGCGGCGCCATGTCCTTCGGCAAGAGCCGCGCACGCATGCTGGGCGAGGATCAGGTGAAGATCACCTTCAGCGACGTGGCCGGCGTCGAGGAAGCCAAGGAGGAGGTCGCGGAACTTGTGGAGTTCCTGCGCGACCCCGGCAAGTTCCAGAAGCTGGGCGGGCGTATCCCGCGCGGCGTGCTGATGGTGGGTTCGCCCGGTACCGGCAAGACCCTGCTCGCCAAGGCCATCGCCGGCGAGGCCGACGTGCCCTTCTATTCGATCTCCGGCTCGGACTTCGTCGAGATGTTCGTCGGCGTGGGCGCCAGCCGCGTGCGCGACCTCTTCAACCAGGCCAAGGACAATTCGCCCTGCATCATCTTCATCGATGAGATCGACGCGGTCGGGCGCAAGCGAGGCAGCGGCATGAGCTCGGGCGGTCACGATGAGCGCGAGCAGACCCTCAACGCCATCCTGGTCGAGATGGACGGTTTCAGCTCCACCGACAAGGTCATCGTCATCGCCGCCACTAACCGCGTCGATGTGCTCGACCCGGCGCTGCGCCGGCCCGGGCGCTTCGACCGCCACATCGATGTCAACCTGCCCGACATCGCCGGACGCGAGCAGATCCTCACCGTCCATGCCGGCAAGATCAAGATGGCCAGCGACTGCGACCTCTCGATCATCGCGCGCGGCACCCCCGGCTTCAGCGGCGCCGACCTCGAGAGCCTGATCAACGAGGCGGCGCTCAACGCCGCGCGCACCGAGCAGGACCAGGTTCACCACAAGGACCTCGAGTACGCGCGCGACCGCGTCGCCTTCGGGCGCGAGCGCAAGGCCGGCAGCCGCGCGATGCCCGAGGACGAGCGCCGCATCACCGCCTACCACGAGGCCGGGCATGCCCTGCTGCAGGTGCTGGTCGAGGGCGGCGACGATCTGCACAAGGTCACCATCATCCCGCGCGGGCGCGCCCTCGGCGCCACCATGCACCTGCCCAATCAGGACCGCCACACCCATGGGCGGCGCAAGATCCTCGGCGACATTTGCGTGCTCTACGGCGGGCGCATCGCCGAGGAGCTGTTCTGCGGCGACATCACCACCGGCGCCGCCAACGACATCGACCGCGCCACCCATCTCGCGCGCGGCATGGTCTATGAGTGGGGCATGTCGGACAAGATGGGGCCGATCAAGTACACCGAGGACCACGACAGCCTGATGGGCTCGGAGTCGGTGGTGGTGGTGAGCGCCACCACCCGGCGCGAACTCGACGAAGAGGTGCGCTCGATCATCGATGAGGCGTACAAGCGCGCCCACCTGCTGATCGAGCAGAACCGCGACAAGCTCGAGCGCGTGGCGCGCGCCCTGCTCGAGCATGAGACCCTCGATTGCCCGCAAGTCATGCTGCTGCTTGAGGGCGGCGAGCTGCCGCCGCGCCGCCCCACCGTGGTAGTGCCCAAGACCGAGATCAAGGTCAAGGATGGCAAGGCCGAGACCGAGAAGTCGCTGCCCGGCGCGGCGCTCGAGCCCAAGCTCGCCTGAATCTTTGCTTCCGCGCCCGGCGCGGCGTCGGTCAGCGCGCGGCGGCCAGGCGCTTGAGTGCGCTGAGGTCGCGCTTGCCGGTGCCGAGCTTGGGGATGGCTTCGACCTGGCGCACGTCGCGGACCTTCGGGCGCCACAGCGCCGGGAAGCCTTCGAGCGCGCCGATCAGCTTCTCCCAGTCGCCCTGGTAGCCGGTGTGCAGCACCACCAGGCGCTCGCCGCGGCTCTCGTCGGGGACCGCGGCGACCGCCAGCTCGATGGTGCTGTCGCCGCCGAGGGCGTCGCTGAGCGCCTGTTGCAGGGCGTTCTCGAGGTTGTCGATCGGCACCATCTCACCGCCGATCTTGGCGAAGCGTGCGAGGCGACCGGTGATGCTGACGAAGCCGTCCTCGTCGACCCGCCCGATGTCACCGGTATTGTAGCCACCGTGCACGAAGGCGGCGGCGGTGAGGTCGGGGCGGTCGAGGTAGCCGCGCATGCGGCTCGGGCTGCGCACCACCAGCAGGCCTTCCTGGCCTGGGGGCAGCAGGCGCTTGCTCTCGGGCTCGACCGCGAAGACATGCATTCCGGGCAGCGCGCGCCCGATCGAGCCGTCCTTTGCCCGCACCTCGACCACCCCATCGCGCCGGATCTCGGTGAGGTTGACCCCCACCACCGGGGCCAGTTCGGTGCAGCCGTAGCCCTCGAGCAGGTCGGCCTGGTAGCGCGCCTTGAAGGCGAAGCGCAGGTCGGCGGGGCAGCGCTCGGCGCCGACCACGGCGAAGCGCAGGGTTCTGAGCTGGTCCGGCTCGATGCGGCGCATATAGCCGCGCACGAAGGTCGGCGTGCTGATGAGGAAGGTCGCGCCGCTCTTGGCGGCGAGTTCGCCTAGCGCCTTGCCGTCCGCGGGGTCGGGCTGGGCCGCCACCGGCATGCCCTTGACCAGGCCGAGCCAGGTGCCGGGGATCAGCCCGAAGCTGTGGAACAGCGGCAGCGGGCTGAGCAGCACATCGCGCCCGCCGCGCACGTCGAGGCCGTCGGCGGTGCATTCGCAGTTCGCGAGGATCTGGCGGTGGGTCAGCTCGACGCCCTTGGGGTCCCCGGTCGAGCCCGAGCTGAAGATCACCGCCGCAACATCATCGCTGCGCGCGCGGTCGATCAGGCGGCACGGCGCTAGCAACGCCACCAGCATCGAGGAAATGATCTCGGTCCGGGACAGCGCCTTGAGCGGCTCCTCCACCGTCAAAA
>JAYVMM010000693.1:0-6582 GCA_043758975.1 Planctomycetota bacterium
GGCGGCGCCGGCGGCGGCGGCGGCGGCGGCGGTGGTGGTGGCCAGCGTCGCGAAGGCGGCGGCGGCGGCGGCGGCGGTGGACGCGGCGGCTACGGCCGCGGCTAAGCCGATCCAGCGGTCTTGAACCGTGCCCGGACCCGGCAGTCCCTGCCGGGTCCGGTTGTTTGACCGGGCGGCAGCCCGTTGCCGCGCCCATCTCCGGAGGAGCACATGCGACCCATGCGTCCCAATCACCGCTTCATGATCCACCCCAGCATCGACAGCTTGTCCGAACGCATCGCCGCGATCAATGTTGAGAAAGATCCAGCAGCCGCCGATGAGCTGCGCGAGAGCTGCATCCAGAAGCTGCGTTCCTACCGCTGTGAGGACTACCTCAAGCGCTACGAGAACGAGGCCGACCGCATCCTCGCACGTGCGCGCTGGGAGGCTGTTTCCGATTACGCCAGCCGTCCGCGCAAGCGCGACCCGCAGGCCGGCGGCACCTGAACCCTATTAGTTGGCCATCTTCTTGCCGCGCTTGGGCTGGCCTGCCCCATCGGCGAGCGGCGTCGGCAGATCCGGCGCTCCATCCACCGTGCACTCGGGCAGCGCCTTGCGCAGGTCGGCGATGCCGGCGGGGGTGACCGCGCTCTGCCACACGTAGAGGTGGGAAAGTTCCTTCAGCCCGGTGAGCTGCTTCAGCCCGGCATCGGTGATCTTGGTGCCATAGAGATTGAGATAGGCGAGCTGGGCGCACAGCTTGACCTGGGCCAGCCCGGCATCGGTCACCGCGGTGCGCTCGAGGTGCAGGCGCTGGAGATTCTTCAGCTTGGGCAGCACGCGCAGCTGGGCGTCGGTCACCGGCGTACCCTTGAGGTCGAGCCACAGCACGTCCGCAGCCAGGCGTTCGAGCTGGGCCACTGAGCGCTCGAGACCGTCCCCGGCATGGCTGATGTCGATCGCCAGGGCGGCATTGTTCTTCGATAGCGTGCGCACCACCGCACCGGCGTCGGTGAGCGCCTTCAGCGCCCCCGCATCGGGCGTCGGCAGGGTGCTGCTGAGCACCTCGAGGGTGGTCGGCGGCAGCACCCCGGGCGGCGCGGGAGCGGCGGATGCTCCGGGGGCGGCGGGGGCGGCGGCGGGCGCCTTGGCCGCCACCGGCTGGTTGCCGAAGGCGGCGCCATCGGCGATCCATTGGCGGATCAGTTCGCACTGCTCATGGGTCAGGGTATCGCCCTTGGCCGGCATGACGTCGTCGTCGTCCTTGGGCAGGAGCAGGCGCGCATAGAGCGTGCTCTTCTCGGGATGGCCGGCGACCACCACCGCACCGGACGTGCCACCAGTGGTGATGGCGGCCGGTGAATCGAGACGCAGGCTGCCCTTCTGCTTCTTGTCCGCATGGCAGGAGTAGCAGCGCTCGCTGAGGATGGGCTTGATCTGCTTGTCGAAGCTCACCTGCTCGGCGGCAGTGCCGGTGGCAAAGACCAGGGCGGCGGCGAGCAGGGCGCAGGAGAGCGGGAGCGGGCGCATGCCCCCCAGGATACCACCGCCCAAGCGCCTGCGCACCTGCATGGTCGTACTCAGGAGAAGAGGTTGGTGAGCGGCCGACCCTTGTCGGCGAAGGTGAAGGGGCGGCCCTGCGGCGAGACCACCACTTGGTCGAGCGGCAGGGCGAGGGCGTAGCCGATGGTGGCGTTGAAGTCGGGGATCAGCACCTGGCCACTGACCACCGAGGATCCGGTCTCATCGGTGGCGCCCTGGACCTGCCCGCCCTTGATGCCGCCGCCGCCGAGCAGGCAGCTGAAGGCCTTGGGGTAATGGTCGCGCCCGTTGTTGGAGTTGATGCGCGGCGAGCGCCCGAACTCGGTGGCCACCACGATGAGGGTCTCCTCGAGCAAGCCGCGGCTGGCGAGATCGGGGATGAGCGCGCTCAACCCCTGGTCGAGCAGCGCGCAGCGCGCCTGGACGCGGTCGAAATTGTCGTCGTGGGTGTCCCAGCCGCCGAGGTTGACCTCGACGAAGCGCACGTCGTTCTCGATCAGCCGGCGCGCGAGCATGCAGCCCTGGCCGAAGGTCTCGTCGCCATAGGCGGCCTTGACCGCGGCCGGCTCCTGCGCGACGTCGAAGGCCTTGAGGTCCTTGCTGCTCATCAGCTTGACCGCCTCGGCATAGAGGTCGCGGTAGGCGCGCACCTGCTTCTGGTCGTAGTCGGCCTGGAAGCCCTGGTTGAGCTGCTGGGTGAGCGCCATGCGGCGCGCGAAGCGCTCCTCGCTGACCCCCGCCGGCAGGGTGCTGTGCTGCAGGCCCGCTTCGGGATTGCCGATCGGCAGCGGGGCGTACTTCGACTCGAGGAAGCCGGAGCCGGGGTGCTGGCTGCCGGTGCCGATGGCGACGTTGGCGGGCAGGGTGGGGTTGACCCGCCCCGAGAAGTAGGACAGCCAGGCGCCCATCGCGGGATGGCGGATGGTGCCGCGCTGGGTGAAGCTGGTGCGCATGTAGTACTCGCCCGGCTGGTGCGCGCCCTGGGTCGAGCTCATGCCGCGGATCACCGCCATGCTCTTCATGTGATCGGCGAGCTTGGGCAGGTATTCGCTGATCTGGATGCCATCGGCCTTGGTCTTGATCGCCTTGGTCGGGCCCTGGGTCTCGGCACCCGGCTTGGGGTCGAAGGTGTCGAGGTGGCTCATGCCGCCCGCGAGGTAGAAGTAGATGCAGTTCCTGGCCGTCGGGCGCGGCACCGCGGCGCCTGCCGGCTGCGGGTCGCCGGCCAGGGCGCGTCCGCCGCCGAGGGCCGACAGGCAGGAGACGCCGAGGAAGGCCTTGGCGCTTTGCACCAGGAAATCGCGGCGCGAGGGTTCATCGAGGCGGTTGACGGCATGGCTCATGGCGGACTCCGGCGTACAGGAAGGGGGCGGCGCCTCAGCGCACGAAGAGGAACTCGTTGGTGTTGAGCAGCGACCAGGCGATGTCGGCGATGGCGTCCTTGCCGCCGGCGGCGGCATTCTTCATCACCATGCTGAGCTCCTTGTCGCTCGGCTGGCGCGCGAGGATCATCAGGAACAGCGCGCGCACCTTGTCCGCCGGGTCGCTGACCTTGGCGATGGTGGCGGTGAGGGCCGAGCGCTCGGACACCACCTCGGCGTCGATGAAGCCATTGAGCAGGGTGAGCGCCTGGGTCACCGCCGGATTGTCGCTGCTGTTATCGATGAGCTGGCGGTCGGACTGCCCGAAGGTGCGCAGGAGGTGGCCGGCGGGCGCCGGCGAGGCGAGCTCGGAGGCGCGCAGCAGCGGGCCGACGCCGTTGCCGGCCAGCGGGCGGCCCTTGCCCTTGCCGGCGCCCGCGGCCTTGCCCATGTTGATCATCGCCTTGAGCGGATCGGCGTCGTTCTCGAGCTTGCTGCGCTGGTCCATCAGCTCCTGCATCTTGGCGCGCAGCTTGGGCAGCTGGTCGGGGCTGGCGCCCTCCATCGCGCTGCGCGTGGCCACCATCTCCAGCTGCAGCTCCTTCTGCTTGGCGCGGGTCTCGCCGATCCCCATCGCCATTTGCACGATGTCGGCCTGGGTCTTGTCCTTGTTCGCCTCGTAGAAGGCGTAGAGGCCGTCGGCGTTGGCGCCCTTCTGATCATCGAGGTCGCTCACCACCAGGGTGAGCAGCGAGTCCCACACCTGGTTGGCGGTCATGCGGTGCAGCAGCGGACCGGGGAAGTAGAAGGTCTCGGCCGGGTTGTAGTCCTGCTTGTTCGACTGCCGACCCCAGGCCTCGGTCTGGTAGATGATCTCCTGATAGCGGCGCAGGTCGTACTTGAGGCCGATCATCAGCCGGGTGAGGAAGCGCATGAGCTCGGGGTTGGAGGCCTGGGTGGTGTCGGTGAGGTGGTCGACCGGCTCGATCAGGCCCAGGCCCATCACCCGCTTCCACATGCGGTTGGCGATCACTTCGGTGAAGCGCGGATTGTCGGACGAGGTGAGCCACTTGGCGTAGAGCGTGCGCCCGTCCTGCTTCGGCCCCACCGCCGGCATGTCGCCGAACATGGTGTGGGCCTCGACCGGCTCGCCCGGCTTGGCGTCCTTGTACTGGTAGTCGGCGGGCAGGGTGATGGTCGAGCCGCTCGGCGGCTGCACGCGCAGGCCGATGGTGTAGGAGAGCATGC
Organism: Planctomycetota bacterium; assembly: GCA_043758975.1. Lineage (GTDB taxonomy): Bacteria > Planctomycetota > UBA11346 > UBA11346 > UBA11346 > BOG-1363. The sequence goes on from JAYVMM010000693.1 coordinate 4,131, forward strand.
GGAAGGCGTTCTTGACCTCGGGCGTCGACTGCGCGATCTGCTTGTAGGCGGCCATGCCCTGGCCCTTGCCGCCCGTCTTGCCGCCGGCGGCGGCGGCCCCCATGTTGCGCGCTATCGTGGTTCCGGCGGTGAAGGCCGCCATCTCGAAGTAGTCCTTGCGCGTCCACTTGTCGTTGGGGTGGTTGTGGCACTGCGCGCAGGTGAGCTGGGTGCCGAGGAACACCTGGATGGTGTTGGACATGTTGTCGAGCGGCATGCCGGCGTCGCGCACGTAGTAGCCGGCGGCGCCGTTGCCCTTCTCGATCGCCGGGCCCTCGGCGGTGAGCAGGTCGCGCACCAGCTGGTCGTAGGGCTTGTTGTCGCGCAGGCCCTGCTTGAGCCAGTCGATGTAGGCCTGACCGGGATAGCGGTCGTTGAGCCGGGTCTCGACGCGGAGCAGGTCGGCCCAGAAGTCGTACTGGCTGCTCACCCAGCCCTCGCCGCCGATCAGGCTGTGCAGCAGCTCCTGCCGCTTGGTCGGCTTGCGCGAGGCGATGAAGGCGGCGGCCTCGTCGAAGGTCGGGATGCGCCCGACCAGCTCGAGGTAGGCGCGGCGCAGGAAGATCTCGTCGCTGGTACGCGGGTTGGGCTTTTGCGTGTTCTTGGCGAGGTCGGCCTCGAGCATTTGATCGATGGCGTGGCTGGCGTTGGCGATCTCGGCAGGGCTCAGCGGCGTGCTCGGGGCGCTCGGCGTCGCCGCCGCGGGCGCACCGGAGGAGGCGCGCGCCACCGGCGCGCCGTCGGCAGCGGAGGCGAGAGCGGGCGCGCCCAGGGCGAGCAGCCCAGCGAGGGCGGCGACCACCAGGCGCGGACGGTCGGTGCGGGCGGTAGACATCAGCATGGCGGCTCCTCCCGAGGCGGCGGCGGCTGTGGCCGCGTCCTGCCTCTGAGCGCCCGTCAGCCTAGCGCTGCTGCGAGGGACTGCACGTGAGGGATTATCCCACAGCGGGGTGGCAATCTTAAGCTATTTATTGACATACGGTTATGAAATCGTCTCGGGACACGACCCGGATCGCGTATGGGCCTCGCGCCACGCCCATGGGCCAGCTCCTGAGGGCACCGGATTTTACGGTTGACCGCGCGCCGGAGCGCCCTGTCGTCGCTGCCCACCCCCATGCCCAAACCCTGCCGCATCGGCATCATCGGCTGCGGCGTCATCGGACGCTCGCACATCGGCTGCTACCGCCACATCCCCGGCGTCGAGGTGGTTGCCTGCGCCAGCAGCGATGGCGCGAGCGCCCGCGCCACCGCCGCCGAATACGGCATCCCCCACGCCTACGCTGGCTACCAGCAGCTGCTGGCGCGTGACGACCTCGACGCGGTCGACGTCTGCCTGCACAACAACCTCCACCTGCCGGCCACCCTCGCCGCGCTCAAGGCCGGCAAGCACGTCTACTGCGAGAAGCCGATCGCCGGCTCCTACCGCGATGCCCTCGCCATGGTCGCGGCGGCGCGCGAGCACCGCCGCATGCTGCATATCCAGCTCAGCCTGGTGTTCGCCAATGAGACGCGCGCGGCGCAGAGCCTGATCGCCGCCGGCGAACTGGGCGAGCTCTACCATGCGCGCTCCAGCGGATTCCGCCGCCGCGGACGGCCCTACGTCGACGGCCACGGCAGCGCCGCCTTCGTCAGCCGCCGTACCGCCGGCGGCGGGGCGCTGCTTGACATGGGCGTCTACCACCTCACCCAGCTGTTGCACCTGCTCGGCAATCCGCGCGTGCTCACTATCAGCGGCACCACCTACCAGCGCACCGCGCTCGACCCCGGTCGCGCCGGCGCCTATGATGTCGAGGAGCTCGCGGTCGGGCTGGTGCGCTGCGCCGGCGGCGTGACCATCGACCTCATCGAGGCGTGGGCGATGCATCTCGGCGGACTCGACGGCTCCTGCCTGCTCGGCACCAAGGGCGGCGTGCGCCTGTCCCCCTTCGGCTTCTACCGTTCGCTTGGCGACCTCGACCTCGACGCCCAGGTCGATCTCGGGGCCGCGCGCTTCCGCTGGAACCAGGTCACCGGCGACGGCGACGACCTCGGCGACACCCACCGCCACTGGATCGCCGCGCTGCACGGACGGGTGCCCCTGCTGCCCACCGCCGAGCTCGCGCTCACCGCCATGCTCATCTCCGAGGGCGTCTACCTCTCGAGCGCGCGCGCGCGCGAGGTGACCGCGGAGGAGGTGACGGCGGCCTCGGTGTCGAGCGCGCTGCCCGGTTGAACCAGCCGATCGCGGGCGCCGGGCCCCCTCTTCGCGAAATCTTCATCGCAGACGCGCATCGCCGTTCACCGCCACGGCCATGGTCAGAAGATGCCGCCGCCGGAGCAGCTGCTCATCGTCGCGCTCATCGTCGCGCTCACCGCCGTGCTCGCCTTCTGCGCCCTGCGCATGGGCAGCGGCCTGCGCTACCGCCGCCTCGCC
>JAYVMM010000694.1:0-7515 GCA_043758975.1 Planctomycetota bacterium
CTCCATGCGCCCGAGCTGACCGCGCAGCGGTTCGTCCCCGACCCCTTCACCCTCGGCGGGAGGCTCTACCGTTCGGGCGACCTCGCGCGCTGGCTGCCCGATGGCAATCTTGAATTCAAGGGCCGGGTCGACCAACAGGTCAAGATCCGCGGCTACCGCATCGAGCTCGGCGAGATCGAGCATGCGCTCGGACGGCATCCGCAGGTGCGCCATGCGGTGGTGCTGGCGCGCCAGGCCAAGCCGGTGGGCGCCTACCTCGTTGCCTACGTGGTGATGTCCTCGCCTACGGCGCCGGTCGAGGCGCTGCGCGACTTCCTCGCCGAGACCCTGCCCGACTACATGGTGCCGGCGCGATTCATGCGCCTGGACGATTTTCCACGCCAGGTCAGCGGCAAGATCGACCGCAAGGCGCTGCCCGAACCCGACTGGAGCACACGCACGCTGGCGCGCGCGGCCACCGCTCCACGCAACCGGCGCGAGGAGCTCCTGGTCCAGATCTGGGCGCAGGTGCTCGGGGTCAACGAGGTCGGCGTCGATGACAGCTTCTTCGCTCTCGGCGGGGACTCCATCATCAGCCTGCAGATCATCGCCCGTGCCAACCAGGCCGGCCTGCGCCTGACCCTGCGGCAGCTGTTCCAGGAGCGCACCGTCGCCCGCCTGGCTGGCGTCGCCCAGGAGGTGGCGCCCGCCGGCCCCGCCAGCGCCGAGCAGGGCACGGTCAGCGGCGAGGTGGTCCTGACCCCGATCCAGCGTTGGTTCTTAGCCCGCGGCCTCAAGCACCCGCAGCAGTGGAACATGACAAGCTGGCTGGAGGCCGTGACGCCCATCGACCGCGCTGCGCTCGCGACCGCGGTGCGGACGCTGCTGCGCCACCACGATGCACTGCGCCTGCGCTACCGCTACGCCGCCGGTGGCTGGGTGCAGCGCCATGGCGAGGCCGAACAGGACGCCGAGCTGGTCGTAGTTGACCTCGCCGGCGCGGATGCGCAGCGCCAGAACGCCGAGCTGGAGGCGCTGGCGAACCGGCTCAACGGCAGCCTCGACCTCGCCGACGGCCCGCTCGTGCGCGTTGCCCACGCCGACCTCGGCGGCGGGCGCTCCACCCTGCTGGTGGTGGTGCACCATCTCGTGATCGATGGCGTCTCCTGGCGGGTGCTGGTCGAGGACCTCAATGCCGGCTATCTCGCCGCCGCCGCCGGGCGCGCCATCGCCCTGCCCGCCAAGTCCATGTCCTTCAAGAGCTGGGCTGAACGGCTGGTCGCCCATGCCGCCACTGCGGCGGTCGCCAGCGAGGCCGCCTATTGGCTGGCAGCGGTGCCGGCACAGGTGCGCCGGCTGCCGCGCGACTATGATGGCAGCAATGTGGTTGGTGACACGCGCGAGGTGGTGGCCGGACTCGATCGCGACGAGACCGCGGCGCTGCTGCAGCAGGTACCGGCAGCCTTCCGCACCCAGGTCAACGAGGTGCTGCTCACCGCCCTGGTCCAGGCCCTGGCGCCATGGAGCGGCGAGGCCGCACTGCTGGTCGAGCTCGAGGGCCACGGTCGCGAGGACCTCTTCGCCGATGCCGACATCTCGCGCACCGTCGGCTGGTTCACCACCATGTACCCGGTGTGGCTCGACTTGCGGGCGGGCGCGGGCGCCGAGACCTGCCTGAGCGCGGTGAAGGAGCAGCTGCGGGGGGTGCCCGACCACGGCATCGGCTACGGCCTACTCAGCTTGCTGGGTATTGACCCCGCCGTCGCCCAGCGCCTCGCCAGCCAGCCGGCTCCAGAAATCTCCTTCAACTACCTGGGCCAGTTCACCCAGGCGGCGTCCGGCCAAGCGACCTGGCGCTGGTCCAGCCGCGCCCGCGGGCCGACGCGCCATCCGGAGGATCGGCGCATCCACATCCTCGAAATCGTAGGCATGGTCCAGGATGGCCAACTGAACTTCACCTGGATCTACAGCGAGAAGATCCACCGCCAGTCCACCATTGCCGGATTGGCGACCGCCTTCTGCGACCGCCTGCGCGAGCTGATCCGCATCAGCCGCTCGGCCGGGACGGCCTCGCTCGCGCCGTCCGACTTCCCGATGGCCAAGCTCGACCAGGGCAAGCTCGACAAGCTCCTGGCGACGCTGAGCAAGAAGAAGCAGCGATGAACCCGGATTCCGCGCAGGACATCGAGGACATCTATCCGCTCTCGGGCATGCAGCAGCTGCTGCTCATGCACGCCCTGCGTCCAGACCGCCAGGATAGCGGCTTCTTGCATTACCGCTGCACCTTGCACGGCGAGCTCGACGTCGAGACCCTGCGCACGGCGTGGACCACGGTGGTCGCGCGCAGCGACAGCCTGCGCTCCAATTTCGCCTGGGACGGCCTCGACGAGCCGCTGCAGGTGGTCCATCGCACGGTCGACGTACCGTGGTCGCTGCTGGACTGGTCGGCGGACGACCCGGCGGAGCAGGCGGCCCGGCTTGAGGAGCTGCTCAAGGACGACCGCGCCCGCGGCTTCGATCTCGGCGCCGTCCCGCTCATCCGGCTGGCGCTGATCCGCCTGGAAAGCAGGCGCCATGTCATGCTCTGGAGCCACCACCACATCCAGACCGATGGCTGGTCGGTGGCGGTCATCATCCGCGAAGTGATCGGTCTCTACGTCGCGCTGCGCCAGGGCACCACCCCGGCGCTGCCGCCACGCCGCCCATTCCGCGATTACATCGCCTGGCTCATGGAGCGCGATCAGGATGCGGCGCAGCGCTACTGGAGCGACCTGCTGCGCGGGTTTACTGCGCCGACGCGCCTGGCGCGGGAAGCCGTTGGCCAGGCGCATGCAAGCGGCGAGCCGGGGATGGAGAGCGTCAGCCGCGCCTGCCCGACCGCAGTGCTGCGGGCCCTCGAGCAGCGCGCCAGCTCCTGCCACGTCACCGTTAACACCATGATCAGCGCAGCCTGGGCACTGGTGCTCGGTCGCGCCTGCGCAAGCGCGGATGTGGTCTTCGGCAGCACGGTCTCGGGTCGACCGCCCGGGCTGGACGGCTTCGAGAGCATGGTCGGCACCTTCATCAACAACCTGCCGGTGCGCATCGCGATCCAGCCGGAGCAGCAGGTCACCGACTGGCTCGCCGGGATCTTCCGGCAGCAGCTCGCGTCACAGGAATTCGACTACCCGCCGCTGTTCCGCCTCGAGGAATGGAGCGGGATCCCGGCCCGCCATCGGCTGTTCGACAGCCTGGTGCTGTTCGACAATGCCCCCGACACCTCCGCCACCTCCTGCGGAGCGGACCTGCGGATCGGCGACACCAATGGCAGCACGACCTCGAGCTTCCCCTGCACGCTCATTGTGCGCAGCCGGGAGCAGCTTGAGATGGAGGCGATCGTCGACCGTACGCGCCTGTCCGGCTATGAGGCGGCACGGCTCCTCGACCACCTCGCGGTGGTGCTGACCGGCCTGGCCGATAAGCAGGCGGCGGTGGTGGCGCGGCTGAACGAACTGCTGGATGAGAGCATTGCCGGCGGCGCTCCGGTCGCGGCGGGGGCGACGGCGGGGGCGACGGCGGAGGCGGCGGTCGCGAGCGCGATCGTGGCGACGGAGCAGCCTGCGCACCGTTCGCCCTACATCCCGCTGCATAGCCAGCTGCTCGGCATTTGGGGGGCGCTGCTCGGGATTAGTGACATCGCCATCACCGACAACTTCTTCGCGCTCGGCGGCCATTCGCTGCTTGCCGCCCGCATGCTCGCCGAAGCCGGGCGCCAGCTCGGTCGCCCGGTGCCCATGACCCTTCTCTTCGAAGGACCGACCATCGAGAAGCTCGCCGCCGCCCTGCTGCGCGAATTCTCCACCCAACACCGGTCGGTGATCGAGTTGACCCCGGACAATGGCGATCCGCCCTTCTTCTTCCTCCATGGCGACCTAGTCGGAGGTGGCTACTATACTGTCGCCCTGGCCCGCCAGCTGGGGCCGCAGCTGCCATTCCAGGTAATCTCCCCGCTGCCGGTAGACCGGGGGCAGGTGCCACCCAGCATCGCCGAGATGGCGCAGGAGCACGTCAAGCAGATCCGCACCGTCCGCCCCCATGGTCCCTATCGGCTCGGCGGCTACTGCAATGGCGGGGTGGTGATGTTCGAGGCGGCCTGCCAGCTCATCCAGGCCGGTGAACGCATCGATTTCCTCGGCCTGATCGACGTGACCGTCGGTCAGCTGCCGCTTCGCTATATCAGCCATGCCATCGAGCTGGCCGCAATGCCGCTCGGCCTGAGCATCGATCAGCAGCTGCGCGCCTTCGCCTATGTCGACAACCGCCTGGAACGCCTGCTCAATCCCAGCGAGCTGCGCAAGGCGGTACGCGGCCTGTGCACCCGCTGGTGGTCGCCGCGTCCGGAGCCGCTCAGCGCCGCGACCGAAGACCAGGATGGGGACAGGCTCCTGCGCGCCTACCAGTGGGCGCTAGCGCGCTACCGCCCGCAGCGCTTCGCCGGCGCGCTGACCCTCTACATGGCCGACAATGGCGGCGACCGCCAGCGCGACCACCGTCAGGACTGGGCGGAATTCGCCGAACGCGTCGAGGTACGCACCCTGCCCGGCCACCACTTCGACATCATCACCCACCAGGCTGGTCACCTTGCTGCCGCGCTGCTCCAGGATATGAACCGCTCTGCCAAGGCCGAACCGGTGCGCTAAGCCCGAGCTGTTGCGCTGAGATGGCGCTGCCAGGCCGAGCCATGCCCCAGGCGGCTCCTTTCTCCAGGTAGGTCCAATGTACATCCCACCATCATTTCAGCAGACCAACCGCGCCGAACTGCTCGCATTCATGCGCAGCAACAGCTTCGCCACCCTGGTCTCAGCCGATGCCGCCGCACCGCTCGCCAGCCACCTCCCCCTGCTGGCCGATGAGCAGGATGGCCAGTTCATCCTGCGCGGCCACATGGCGCGGGCCAACCCCCAGTGGCGTGACCACCCGCTGCGGGTCCTGGCCATATTCCCCGGTCCGCACTCCTATATCTCCCCGACCTGGTACGGCGCCGATAATGCCGTGCCGACATGGAACTACCTCGCCGTCCATGCTGTGGGGACCCTGCGCTTGATCATTGATGAGGACGGCGTGCGGCGCTTGTTAGCCGATCTCGCACTAGCCTACGAGGGCGAACAGGCACAGCGCTGGCAGGCCCGCCTGAGCGCCACCTCGCTCACGTCCTTCATCCAGCAGATCGTCTGCTTCCGCATCCAGGTCGAGAGCATCGAGGGCGCCTGGAAGCTCAGCCAGAACCACCCCCCGGCGCGGCGCGAGAAGGTGATCGCCGCACTTGCGCGCCTGCCGGGGGACGATGCCAGGAGCATCGCGACGGCGATGGCCGCGGCGCAGGGCGTCCCGCCGCCCCAGGTCTAGAAACGTGCCATGCTGCAGCTGAGCCATCGAACGTTTTGGGGGCTGCCGATCCGTCGCCGGCGGCGCGCCGGGCACCGCGCGCTGGCGCCCAGCCAAATGGGCGCGCTCTCCCAGCTTCCGGCGAGCACGGACCACCGGCCATGATCCCATTTGCTGCCCGCTTGCTCGCGCTCGGTCGCCGCGTGACCTCCTTAGGCACTTTCATGCCCGAGATCGACGGCCTGCGCTTCATCGCCATCTCCTGGGTCCTGGCATACCATATCACTGGCGAATACACCATGGTGGCCGGTGCGCGCTTCCCCAGCCAGACCGAGGACACCGCGTTGGTCGCCTGGCTGCCTACCCTCAACTTCGGCGTGCAGCTGTTCTTCGTCATCAGCGGCTTCATCCTCGGCCTGCCCTTCATCCGCCATTACTATGACGGCGCCAAGAAGCCGGAGCTGCGCGGCTACTACCTGCGCCGGCTCACCCGCATCGAGCCGCCGCTGCTGATCAACCTCACGGTGTGCCTGCTCCTGCTGCTGGCGGTCAAGCACCGCCCGCCCGGCGAGCTTATGCCGCATTACCTGGCCAGCGTGAGCTACCTGCACAACCTCGCCTACCAGGACCTCAGCACCATCAACTTCGTCACCTGGTCGCTGGAGATCGAGGCGCGGTTCGCCCTGCTCGCCCCCTTCCTCATTCTGGTGCTGGCGGCGCCTGAGCGGCTGCGCGAGCCCGCCCTCGCCCTGCTCATCGCCGGCTGCGCGCTGCTCTCCTGGTACCTCACCCTCGAATGTCGGCTGATCGGCCTCACCCTGCTCGGCCAGCTTCAGTACTTCTTCGCCGGCTTCCTGCTCGCCGCCTGGCATTGCCGGTCCATGCGCGAGCGCCCGGTGGGCCGCTGGCGCTACGACGCCCTCGCGCTGGCGGCGTGGCTGGGCCTGGCGGCGATGCTCGCGAACCGCGCGGCGTGGAACGTGCCGCTACTGCCGTTCACGGTGGTGGTCGCCTATGCCGCCATGTTCCGCGGGCGGCTGACCAACCGCGCCATCACCCTCCCGCTGCTGACCACCATCGGCGGCATGTGCTACACTATCTACCTCTACCATCCCTTCCTCAAATCGACGCTCAAGTACCTGACCTACCGCCTGCAGCTGGGCGATTGCTACCTGGTCAACGCCCTGGCCCAGGTCGTGCTGCTGGGCGGCCTGTTTATCGCCGTCTGCCTGCAGCTCTTCCTGCTCGTCGAGAAGCCGTTCATGTACCGACAATGGCCGGCGACCGCCTGGGCCTGGTTGCGCCGGGGCGCTCACGCGCCGCTAAGCCAGGCGGCGGCACCGGGCACGGGCGCGGCGCCGCCCGTGCCGGTACGCGAGCACAACGTGCGCTGATAGACGGGGAAGGGACCGCGCGTGTACTATCTCGATCGTCTCAGCGCGGGGCTCTCCGCCAGGCTGGATTGCGCGCGCTGGGTGGCTGCCGGGCTGGTGGTGGCCTCGCATGTGCGAGCCCTGCTTTTCCTCGACTGGTCGCAGCTGCCCTCGAGCGAGCAGACGCGGGCCAACTCCCTGTTCTACCTGCTCACCGCCGACGGGCACCAGGCGGTGGTGGTGTTCTTCGTCCTGAGCGGGTTCCTGGTCGGCGGTTCGGTGGTCACCTCCCTGCGCAAGGGCCACTTCTCTTTCACCCACTATCTGGTCAACCGTGTCTCCCGCCTCTACGTGGTGCTGGTACCGGCCCTGCTCATCGGCTGCGCCCTAGACGGGATCGGCCTGCGCTTTTTCGATACCCAGCGGCTGTATCACATGGGCTGGCCGCACGTCCTCAGCACGCTGCTGTTCAGCGTGGATGAGAACCTGAGCTGGCCGATCCTGCTCGCGAACCTCTGCAATCTGCAGACCATCGCCACGCCGGCACTGGGCAGCAACGGTCCTTTGTGGAGCCTGGCCAACGAGTTCTGGTACTACCTCGTCTTCCCCCTCCTGCTCGCGCCGGCGATGGCCTGGCTGGCCTGGCGGCGGCGTCTGCTGCTCCTGGCGGTAGCGTTCGCCATCTCCGCGCTGCTCTATCCGAAAATCCTGCTCTACGGCGTGATATGGGTCCTGGGCGCGGCCCTCCGCGCGGTTCCGCGCGCGCTCTTGCCATGGCGCAGGTTGTCGCTGCTGCTGG
>JAYVMM010000695.1:0-4939 GCA_043758975.1 Planctomycetota bacterium
CGCCCCCGCCGGCCGCCGGCGCGCCACCGCCTGCGCGCTCGCCCTGCTTAGCGCCGCCTTCGCCGCCGCCGCGAGCGCTCCTGCCGCCGAGGTACTCGCGGTGCTCAGCGAGGACAAGCCCCCCTACCACCTCGCCGAGGAGGGCCTGGGCAAGGCGCTCGCCGCCGCCGGCCACCACCTCACCAGCCGCCTGCTCGACCAGCCCGGCGCCTCCGGCGAGGAGCAGCGCTACGCCGCCCTGGTCGCCATCGGCAGCAAGGCCGCCAACTTCCTCCACGGCCACCGCCCGGGCAGCCTGCCGCTGGTGTTCTGCATGGTCGCCGACCCCTCAGACGCCGGGCTCCTGGCTGAGCCCCGGCTCAGCGGAGTGGTCACCGAGGTGCCGCTCGCCGTCCAGCTCAGTCTCATCGGCGAAGCCCTGCCCCAGGCGCGCACCATCGGCGTGCTCTACCGCGCCGAGGTCGAGCGCAGCCGCGCCCAGCTGGCGAAGCTGCAAGGGCTCCTGCCCTCGGACTGGCGAGTGGAGGCGGTCAGCATCGAGGCCTCGCTCAGCGTCGCCAACGCCATCGACACCCTCTTCAGCCGCCCGATCGACGTGGTGTGGACCTCCCCCGACAGCACCATATTCACCGAGGCCACGGTGCGCACCCTGCTCCTGGGCGCCCTGCGCAAGCGCGTGCCGGTGTTCGGCTTCTCCTCCGCCTTCGTGCGCGCCGGCGCGCTGTTCGGCATCGGCATCAATCCGCTCACCCAGGGCACCCAGAGCGCGACCATGCTCCTCGCCCGCCTGGCCGGCGGGCCGCAGGAGGCTGTGGAGCTGCAGCCCCCCGACTACGAGATCGAGGTCAACCTGGTGGTCGCGCGCAAGCTCGCCCTCGACCTGCCGCCCGCGCTGGTGGCGCGCGCCGCCCAGATCTACCAGGCGGGGCACTGACATGGGCCTGCCCAGCACCTCGCTCAGCCTGCGCGCCAAGACCACGCTTATGACCGTGGGCGTGATCGTGCTCGCGCTCGCCGCCTTCGCCGCCGCCGCCACCGTGCAGGTCAACCGCCTGATCAACGCCGCGCAGAGCCAGGAGGCCGAGGCCATGGCGCAGAGCGTGGGCGCGGCCAGCGAACTGCCACTCTCGGTGCTCGACACCCATGAGCTCGCGCGCCTGGCGCGACGCTTCAACGACCATCAGCATGTGCTGTTCGTCGCCATCTTCGACGAGCAGGGCAAGCAGCTGGTGTACTCCACCACCGACTTGGCGGCGTGGACCGCCTATCTGCACGGCGACGCCGGCTCTCCGCAGTCGGTCATCGGGCGCTCCGAAGTGATCAGCCAGCGCGCCGACGCTGCCCTCGATCCGCTCGACGACGCGCCGCCTCCCGGCGGACGCGCGCATGCGGCCCCGTCGCGTCTGGGCGAGGTGGTGGTCGGGCTGTCCGCCGAACCGGCCCTGCGCGCGCAGCACCAGCAGCTGCTGGCCACCCTCGCGGCGCTGGTGCTGGCGGTGGCGATCAGCGTGGCGGTGGTGCTGGTGGCGATGACGCGCTGGATGCGCCGGCTCAACACCCTGATCGATGCGAGCGGGCGGCTGACGCGCGGCGACTTCAGCGTGCCGCCGCAGATCGACGACCACATGGACGAGATCGGCCGGCTGTCCTTCGCCTTCGCCACCATGCGCGAGGCGGTGCGTGCGCGCGACCATGACCTCCGCCATTTCAACGCCACCCTGCAGAGCCAGGTCGACGAGCGCACCCGCGCCCTGGGCGAGGCCAAGGAGCGCGCCGAGGAGGCCAACCGCTCGAAGAGCGAGTTCCTCGCCAACATGTCGCACGAGATCCGCACGCCGATGAACGGCGTGATGGGGATGTCCGAGCTCTTGCTCGATTCCGAGCTCAGCCCGGAGCAGCGCGACTTCGCCAACACCATCCAGCATTCCGGCGACGCCCTGCTGACGGTGATCAACGACATCCTCGACTTCTCCAAGATCGAGGCCGGCAAACTGACCTTGGAACCGATCTCCTTCGACATCCAGCTGGCGGTGAGCGACGTCATCGAGCTGTTCGCGGCGCGTGCCGAATCCAAGGGCCTTGATCTGATCTGCCGCCTCGCCCCCGACCTGCCGCTGCGCCTGATCGGCGACCCCGGGCGCTTGCGCCAGGTGCTCAGCAACCTGGTCGGCAACGCGATCAAGTTCACCGGCCACGGCCATGTCTACCTCGACATCTCCTGCCCGAGCATCGCCGGCGACATGGCCAACCTGCGCCTTGCGGTGGAGGACACCGGCATCGGCATCGAAAAGGACAAGCTCGGGATGATCTTCGAGAAGTTCACCCAGGCCGATACCTCGACTACGCGCGAATTCGGCGGCACCGGCCTCGGCCTGGCGATCTGCAAGCAGCTGATCGAGCTGATGGGTGGACGCATCCGGGTCGAGAGCCGGCACGGCATCGGCTCGACCTTCATCATCGGCGTCAGCCTGCCGATCGACCGCGAGAAGAAATCCGAGATGCCGAGTGCGGAGAATCTCAACGGGCTGCGCGTGCTGGTGGTCGAGCGCAGCGTGCTCAACCAGCGCGTGATCAACGAGCAGCTCGCCTCGTGGTCGTGCGCGGTGGCCTGCTCGCCGACGCGCGACGAGGCACTGATGCTGCTGCATGACGCCGCCGTGCGCGGACTGCCCTTCGATGTCGCGATCATCGACGCCACCCTCGCCGACGGCCCCGGCCTAGCGCTCGGGCAGGAGATCAGATCCGACGCCACCATACGGCGCACCGCCCTGATCCTGCTCACCTCGGTGGGCAAGCGCGGCGACGGCAAGCGGGTCAAGGACGCCGGCTTCAACGCCTACCTGATCAAGCCGGTGCGCATGATCGACCTGCGCGATTCGCTCGCCACCATCCATCACAGCCTCAAGAAGGGCATCGAGACCGACCTCATCACCCGCCACAGCCTGGCCGAGGCGCGCGGGCACGCCTCCTCGAACGCGCGCCAGGCGATCACCGTGCATTCGGGCAGCGTCGCGGGCAAGCCCTGCCGCGTGCTGCTGGTCGAGGACAATCCGACCAACCAGGCGGTGGTCGGGCGCATCCTCAACAAGCTCGGCTGCGCGGTCGACATCGCGGTCAACGGCGAGATCGGGGTCGAGATGTTCTTCAAGAAGAGCTACGATCTGGTGTTCATGGACTACCACCTGCCGATGATGAATGGGGTCGATGCCGCACGCGCCATCCGCGCCCAGGAGCGCCACGGCGAGCACGTGCCGATCGTCGCCCTGAGCGCCAGCGTACTCGACCAGGACCGCAAGCGTTTCAACGAGGCCGGCATGGACGATTTCGTGCCCAAGCCGGTACAGGTCGAAGCCCTGCGCTCGGCCCTGCTGCGCTGGCTCAGCCCGCCGGTGGTCGAGGACAGCACGCCCACCGAACACGCCTAGGCCGCCACCTCGACCGCGACGCCGCCGCCGCAACGCGCGGGCACCCCGCGCCTGGTCGCGAGCGGTGGAAGGAGGAGGTTGGGCAGTTGTGCTAGTGGACGGCGCCGGACGTACGATTGCCAGGCTGGCAGGCACGCCCAGCGTTGACCCTCCCCGCCGCATCTCCCCGGCGGCGGACGGGAGAGAACATGCGCACCGCTCGCTGCCGGCTCCCCCTGCTCGCCCTGGTGCTGGCGCTCAGTGCCCCCCTTGGCGCCCTCTCCGCCGCCGCCGCCGCCGCCCTCCAGCCGGAGCGGCTGCGCTGTGAGTACCTCGAGAACCCGCTGGGCATCGACGAAGCGCGCCCGCGCCTGTCCTGGCGCGACGCCGCGGTCGAGCCTACGGCGCGCGCCCTCAGCCAGACCGCCTACCGCATCCTGGTCGCCTCCCGCCCCGAGCTCTTGGCCGCAGAGCGGGGCGACCTGTGGGACAGCGGGCAGGTGGCCTCGCCCGAGACCCTCTTCATCGCCTATGGCGGCGCCCAGCTCACCAGCCTGCAGCGCTGCTGGTGGGCAGTGCGGGTATGGGACCAGGCGCAGCAGCCCTCCGCCTGGAGCACGCCCGCCAGCTGGACCATGGGCAAGCTCGCGGATGCGCGCTGGAGCGCGGAGTGGATCGGCTATGACGGCGCCGCACCGATCGCCATCGCCGGCGGCCCCGCGAGCGGGCCGGATGGCGCCTCCTTCAGCACCGCGCGCTGGCTGTGGATGCCGAATGAACATGGTGGCACCGGTGCCCCCGCCGGCACGCGCTGGTTCGCCCGCGACATCACCCTGCCGACTACACCCGCGATCGCGCGCGCCCGGTTGTGGGTTGCCGGCGACGACACCTTCACGGCCGCCATCGCGGGCCATCAGGTGCTGTCCGGCGGCGGCTGGGGCACCGCGGTGATGGCCGATGTCACTGCCCTGCTCCATCCTGGAGCCAACGCCCTGCGCCTGGCGGTGGTCAACGCCTCGCCCAGCCCGGCCGGGGTCATCGCCACGCTCGAAGTACGGCTGGCTGACGGCAGCGTGCGCAGCTTCCCCAGCGATGGCCAGTGGCGCGCAACAGCCACCCCGCCCAAAGACAGCGAAGCCGCGCCCTGGCCGCAGGCCGCCGAGGAGCTCGGCGCCAATGGCATGGCGCCCTGGGGCACGGTGGCGCTCGCGCACGCCGAGCCGATCTACCTGCCTGCCACCTACCTGCGCAAGGCCTTCCCGCTCAGCGCCAAGCCGGCGCGCGCCCTGCTGGTCGCCACCGCCCTCGGCCACCTCGACCTCCACCTCAATGGCGCGCGCGTCTGCGACGATCTCTTCGCCCCCGGCTGGAGCGACTACGCCAAGCACGTCGCCTACCGCGTCTATGACGTCACCGCCCAGCTCAAGGCGGGCGAGAACGTGCTCGGCGCCATCCTCGGCGACGGCTGGTACCGCGGCAACATCAGCGTGCTCGGGCAGAACCGCTATGGCACCAAGACCCGCCTGCGCGCCGAG
>JAYVMM010000696.1:0-2192 GCA_043758975.1 Planctomycetota bacterium
GATTGGAAAAGGATTTGACCATGATCGGGAAAAATAAGCGTCTATGTAAAAGTTTTTTCTACGCACCCAGTGTAGCATACACTACTGCCTAGGTAGTAAGCCCTACTCGACCCCCGCTCGGCTCCTGCCGGGTGCGTGGTGCTCCCGGCGCGGGGCGGGCGGAAAGAGGCGTTGACCATCCCGCTCGCCGCGCATCATCGCCGGCATCCTCCAGGCGGCGCACCGCACCATGCTCACCAACCGTGCCAAATACGCTATCAAGGCGCTGCTCCATCTCGCCCAGCGGCGCGGCAAAGGGCCGGTGCAGGCCGGGCTGATCGCCGAGCACGAGCGCATCCCGCTGAAGTTCCTCGAACTCATCCTGCTCCAGCTGCGCAACAACGGCATCATCCGCAGCAAGGTCGGCAAGGGCGGCGGCCATGAGCTGGTGCGCGATCCCGCCGAGATCGACATCCTCACCGTGGTGCGCGCCATCGACGGCCCGGTGGCGCCGCTGCCGTGCCTGAGCAAGATCGCCTATTCGCGCTGCGACGACTGCCCGGACGAGAAGTCCTGCGGTACCCGGCGGCTGTTCAAGGACATCCATGAAGCGGCGCTCGAAGTGATGGGCCGGACTACCCTCGCTGACGCCTTCAAGGGCCGTGCACCGCCCGCTGCGCGCGATCGCTAGCACTGAAGGGCCTGGACCGCCGCGCGCGCCGCATTCGGGCTGACCCCGCCGCCCGCGCCGCTATGCGCAAGCCTTCGCCATCGGCAGCTGCGGGAATCCGAGCCCTAGGGTTTGCTTGCGGGCGGATCCTTGGCCACCTCGACCGGGAGGCCGTCCTCGATGCGACCGGCGGGATTGGTCACCACCCAATCCTCGGTGGTGAGCCCGGCGGCGATGTCGAGGGTGGCGCCATTGTCGCGCGCGATCTCCACCGTGCGCAGAGCGAGGCGACCGTCGCCCTGTACCACCGCCACGCGCGTGCCCGCGCCCGAGAGCAGCAGGCAGACGGCGCTGATCTCGAGCAGCTGCTTGCCGCTGGGGATGGCGATGTCCTCCTGCACGAACATGCCCGGCAGCAAACGGGAATCGTGATTGTCGCACAAGATCTGCACGCGCATGGTGCGGGTGGTGGGGTCGAGCGCGTTGGCGAGGTGGGCGATGCGCCCAGCCACGGCGGGGGCGCCGACGCCCGGAGGGTGCACCACCGCGGCTTGCCCGAGGGCGATGGCGGCGGCATCCGCCTGCGGCACATCGGCAAGCACCAGCACGGGATCGATCTGCATGAGGTGGAAGAGCGGCTGGGCGGCGGCGCCGGCGCTGCCGTTGACCAGGTTGCCGACCTCGATCAGGCGCTGGGTGATGACGCCGTCGAAGGGCGCGAGCACGCGCCCGAAGGCGACCAGCTCTTCGAGCCGGTGCACATTGGCCTCGTCCGCCTTGACCTTGGCCTCGGCCACCACCAGGTTGACGGTGGCGATGTCGAAGGCCGACTGCGCGTTGTCGATCCCTTCTTGGGGGGTGAGGTTGGGGCCGAGGTCCTTCTGGCGCTGCAACTTGATCTTGCACAGCCCGACATTGCCCTTGCCCAGCTCGATGCCGAGGCGCGACTGATCGAGGGTGGCGCGCGCCTGCACCAACTCCTGATCGAGCTCGGGCTGGTCGATCTCGGCGAGCAGCTCGCCGTTTCTGACCTGGTCACCGAGGTCGTGCTTCCAGCTGCGCACATAGCCGGTCGAGCGCGCGAAGATCATGGTGTCGCGAGTGGCGGCGACCGCGCCGGGCAGATTGAGGGTGGTGGCGCCGGGCAGCGCGTGGGGGTGGGCCACGTGCACGCGCAGCAGGATGTGCTGCGCCTGCTCGCTCTTAGCATGGAGCTCGGCGGCATGGCCGATGCGGGGCAGGTAGCCGAGCAGGAAGATGCCGGCGAGGGCGGCGAGCGCGCCCACTCCGGCGAGCCAGGGCCAGTGCCCGGCGCGCGCTTCTGCCGGCGCTGGCCCGGGTGCGGCAGGAGCGGTGCCCGGCAGCGGCCGGGGCAGCTGGTCGGAGGGGGGCAGGGCCGGGTTCATGGCAGGTGGCCTCCGGGAATGGGCGAGGCGGCAGGCGTGCGCCGGTTGAGCGCGCTGTAGACCACCGGAACGAAGAACAAGGTGGAGAGGGTGGCGAGTAGCAGGCCGCCGATCACCGCGCGCCCGAGCGGGGCGTT
>JAYVMM010000697.1:0-8339 GCA_043758975.1 Planctomycetota bacterium
CGGGGCAACTTTCAGGTGAGCAGCCCGCTGACCACCTTGCCTTCGACATCGGTGAGGCGGAACAGCCGGCCCTGATAGCGGTAGGTCAGGCGCTGATGGTCGATGCCCAGACAGTGCAGGATGGTCGCCTGCAGGTCGTGGATGTGCACCGGGTCGGTGCTGATGTTGAAGCCGAAATCGTCGCTCGCGCCCCAGCTGGTGCCGGGCTTGATGCCGCCGCCAGCCAGCCACACGGTGAAGGCCCGACCGTGGTGGTCGCGCCCGTACTTGTCGCGGTTGGCCGCGCCCTGGGCGTAGCAGGTGCGCCCGAACTCGCCCGCCCACACCACCAGGGTCTCATCGAGCATGCCGCGCGCGCGCAGGTCGGCGATCAGCCCTGCGGCTGCCTGGTCGATGTCGCGGCAGCCCACCGGCAGGCGCTCGGTGAGGTCGCCATGGTGGTCCCAGCCGCGGTGGTAGAGCTGGATGAAGCGCACCCCGCGCTCGCACAGCCGGCGCGCGAGCAGGCAGTTGCGGGCAAAGGTGCCGGGCTTGCGCGCCTCCTCGCCGTAGAGCTTGAACGCCGCCTCGCCTTCGCCGCTGAGGTCGACCAGCTCCGGCACTGAGGCCTGCATGCGGAAGGCCATCTCGTACTGGGCGATGCGGGTCTCGATTTCGGGGTCGCCGACGCGCGCGAACTCGAGCTGATTGAGCTCGCCCAGGCCGTCGAGCAGGGCGCGGCGGCGCGCGCGGTCGATGCCAGGCGGGTCGTTGAGGTAGAGCACCGGATTGAGCCCGGCGCGCAGCAGCACCCCCTGGTGGCGGCTGGGCAGGAAGCCGGGGCCCCACAGGCGCGCGAGCAGGCCCTGGTCGGGCGGCCCCTTGCTCGGCACCGAATTCATCACCACGAAGGAGGGCAGGTCGGCGTTGAGGCTGCCCAGCCCGTAGTCCAGCCAGGCGCCCATGCTCGGGCGCCCGGGCTGCTGGCTGCCGGTCTGGAACAGGGTGATGGCGGGATCGTGGTTGATCGCCTCGGTGTGCAGCGAGCGCACCACGCACAGCTCGTCCGCCACCCCGGCGAGGTGCGGCAGCAGCTCGCTCATCCACTGCCCGCTCTGCCCATGCTGGGCGAAGCGGTAGCGGCTGGGCTGCAGCGCCAGGCGCGCCTGCCCGGCGACCATGCCGGTGATGCGTTGGCCGCCACGCACCGACTCCGGCAGGTCCTGGTCGAAGCGCCGATCGAGCTCTGGCTTGGGATCGAAGAGGTCGAGGTGTGATGGCCCGCCGGACTGGAACAGGCAGATCACGCGCTTGGCCCGCGCTGGGAAGTGCGGGAGGCCGGGCTGCCCGCCGCTTTGCGCCGGCGCGTCGACGGCAGTGGCCGGGGCGGAGAGCCCGTGCAGCGCGGCGAGGCCGAGACCGCAGGCGGAGCGCGCGAGCAGGGCGCGGCGAGAGAGCAGGGCAGGTGGCAGGTCGGCGGGTGGGGCGGGCGGGCGCATGGGCGGCCTCAATTCTTGGTCAGCGTCGCGTCGAGGTTGAGGATCATGCCGGCGAGCGCGGCATGGGCGGCAAGCTCGCCCTCGCCCGCCGCCGGCGTCGCCACCGGCGCGGCGCCGACGCTGAGCAGGAGGCGGGCGGCGGCGGGATCGGCACGGTAGCTCGCGCGCAGCTGCGCGAGCAGGCGGGTGAGGATATCGAGCTCGCGCGCTGCCGGCTCGCGCCCGGTGGCGAGGCGCATGGCGAAGGCGATGCGCGCGCCGTCGTCGCTGCCGCCCTCGCTGAGCATGCGCTGCGCGAGCGCGCGCCCGGCCTCGACGAAGCCGGTCTCGTTCATCAGGGTGAGCGCCTGCAGCGGGGTATTGGTGCGCGCGCGCCGCGCGCTGCACACCTCGCGATCGGGCACGTCGAGCACGCTGAGCACCGGGTGCGGCACGGTGCGCTTCCAGAAGGTGTAGAGGCTGCGCCGGTAGAGGTCGGCGCCGCTGCCCACCGTCCACACGGTGCCCGGGTAGGGCGCGTCGACCACGATGCCCTTGTAGAGGTCGGCAGGCTGGTAGGGGAAGACGCTGGCGCCGCCGACGCGCTCGACCAGCAGGCCGGATACCAGCAGGGCCTGGTCGCGGATCATCTCCGCGCTCAGGCGCAGGCGCGGGCCGCGCGCGAGCAGGCGGTTCTCGGCATCGCGCTCGCGCGAGAGCGGGGTGAGCACCGAGTCCTGGCGGTAGGTCGCCGACAACACCAGCACCTTGAGCATATGCTTGACGTCCCAGCCGCTCTCGACGAACTCGCGCGCCAACCAGTCGAGCAGTTCGGGATGGCTGGGGTATTCGCCCTGGCGCCCGAAATCCTCCACCGTCTTGACCAAGCCAGTGCCGAAGAGCTGGGCCCACATGCGGTTGACCACCACGCGCGCGGTGAGCGGATGCTCTGGGCTGGTCAGCCAGCGCGCCAGGCCGAGGCGGTTGGCGGGCGCGCCCGCCGGCCAGCAGGCGCTGAGCACCTCCGGCACCCCGGGCTCGACCGCGGCGGCAGGCGCGTCGTAGCGCCCGCGGGTGAGCACATGGGCCTGGCGCGGCGCCGCCATCTCGGCCATCACCATGGTGCTGGGCAGCGCGCGCTCGAGTGCGCGGCGCGCACCCAGCAGCTCGTCGCGGCGGCGGGCGTGCGCGGCGTTCGCGGGGTCGGCGGCGCACGCGACCGCGGCGCGCGCCCAGGCCAAGCGCCCACGGGCGGCCTGCTCCTGCCCGCCACAAAGCAGACCGGCGAGCACGCCCGTGCTCCAGGCGGCGACGCGCTCGCCAGCGAGGGCCTCCTGGTAGAAGCGCACCCCACCAAGCTCGCCTGGGAAGCCGCGCGGCGGCTGGGCGCGGTCGGCAGCCAGGCGCGGCACCCCGCCCGGACGCCCGTTGAGGTCGTCATGCAGCACCGTGATCGCGCATTCGCCGCCGTCGATGTAGATGCGCATGCCCGCCGCCGCGGGGGCGCCGCTGCAGGTGACCACCACGTGCTGCCACACCCCGGGCGCCAGGGTCGCGACGCTCACCGCCTGGATGGCGTAGTGCGGCCAGGTCTCGGCACGGCGCACCTCGATCGCGCCCGCAGCGGTGACGCGCACCTCGTTGCCGGCGCCGTAGGAGCCGGCGGCCGGGTTGACCGCGTAGGCCATGCTCGAGAACAGCGGCCCCTCGCCCCCCGGCCAACGCACCCAGCAGGCGAAGCTCCAGGGCTTGGCGAGGTCGATGGCGCCGGCGGCGAGGTCGAGCCCGGGCGCGCCGCCCGTGATGATGGCGCCCAGGCCTTCCTGGAAGGCGCCGCCCGCCGCACCGCCGGCAAGCGGGG
Organism: Planctomycetota bacterium; assembly: GCA_043758975.1. Classification (GTDB taxonomy): domain Bacteria; phylum Planctomycetota; class UBA11346; order UBA11346; family UBA11346; genus BOG-1363. Next base: position 3,319 of record JAYVMM010000697.1, read on the forward strand.
CGGCGGCGGGATCGGCGTCGTTGACCAGCACGCCGGTGCAGCCGCGCAGGCCGAGCGCGACCATCGGCGCGGACGCGGGCTCGGCGGCAAAGGCAAGGCGCGCGAGCGCGCGCCACGGGGTGGTGGCGGCGGGCGCGAGCGCGCCGGCGAGCGCGGCCTCCTCGACCTTGAGCGCGCCATCGAGCTCCGCCAGGCGGGCCTGCTGCTCTGCGGTGGGCGCGGGCATGATCGGCGCGGCGTTGGCGACCCGCCCGTCCTCGCCCGCTTCGTCGACATTGTTGAAGAAGGCGAACATGCGGTAGTAGTCGCGCTGGGTGAGCGGATCGTACTTGTGGTCGTGGCAGCGGGCGCATTCCAGGGTCAACCCGAGCCAGGCCATGCCCAGGGTGCGCACGCGGTCGGCGACGTATTCGACGCGGTACTCCTCGCCGATGATGCCGCCCTCGGAGTTGATCACGTGGTTGCGCCCGAAGCCGGTGGCGATGCGCTGCTCCAGGCTGGGCGCGGACAGCAGATCGCCGGCGAGCTGCTCGGTGATGAAGCGGTCGTAGGGCAGGTTGGTGTTGTAGGCGCTGATCACCCAGTCGCGCCAGCGCCACATGCTTCGCGCCGAGTCGTTGTTGAAGCCGTGGGTGTCGGCGTAGCGCGCCAGGTCGAGCCAGTCCTGCGCCATGCGCTCGCCGAAGCGCGGCGAGGCCAGCAGGCGGTCGGTCGCCGCCGCCCACGCCGCCTCACCGTCATGCGCGGCGGCAGCGGCGAAGGCGTCGAGCTCCGCTGGAGCAGGCGGCAGGCCGGTGAGGTCGAGGCTGGCGCGCCGCAGCCATACCACGGGCGCCGCCGCGGGCGCGGGCGCGAGATTGAGCGCATCCAGGCGCGCCAGGACGAAGCGGTCGAGCGGCTGCCGGGGCCAGTCGGGCAGGCTGACCTCGGGCGCGAGCGGGCGGCCGGGCGGGATAAAGGACCAGTGCGGCTGGTAGGTGGCGCCCTCGGCGATCCAGCGTGTGAGAGCCGCGATCTGCGCGCGGGTGAGTGTACGGTTGGAGTCCGGCGGCGGCATGAGGTCGTCCTCATCGCGGCTGGTGATGCGCGCGATGAGCGCGGATTCCTGCGGCTTGCCCGGTACGATCGCCGCATGGCCATCGCGCGCGCGACAGGCCTCCTCGGCCACATCGAGGCGCAGCTTGGCCTTGCGCCGGGTGGCATCCTGGCCATGGCAGGAGAAGCAGTTCTCCGACAGTAGCTGGCGGATATCGCGGTTGTAGTCCAGCGGGCGGTCAGCCGCCGGCGCCACCGCCAGGAGCGCGGCGGCGGCGAGCAGTGCCATGATGCAGGAGCTCTCGCGCAGGGGCATCCCCGCAGTATGCCCGCGCCTGCCGCCCGGGCTTTGACAGCGGCGCCGCCTTTTTGTATATACACCGCATGGCGATGCGGGGCCGGAAGCTGGCGGCGGTGCCTTTCGACGGCGCGGGGGTGCTCGCGCGCAGCAGCGCGGCGCAAGCCTTCGCGCTCTTCGAGCGCCTGCCCCAGGTCTACCTCTTCGTCAAGGACCGCCAGCACCGCTTCGTCCAGATCAATGAGGCGATGTGGCGGCTGCACGGCTGCGCCGGCGCCGACGGCATGCTCGGGCGCACCGATTTCGACTTCCATCCGCCCGCGCTCGCCGCGCAGTACGTCGCCGAGGACCGCGTGGTGATGGAGCGCGGCACCGCGCTGGTCGACCAGCCGTGGCTGGTTACGGGGGCGGACGGCGTGCCGCAGTGGTACCTCTCGAGCAAGCATCCGCTGCGCGACGGGGCGGGCGGGCTGCTCGGCCTGTGCGGTCTGCTGCGCCCGATCGCCCACCGCCATGAGGTGCCGCCGCACTATCGCCGCCTGGCGCCGGTGCTCGAGCTGGTCAGCACGCGCTACGCCGAGGCGCTCACTATCACCGCGCTGGCGCGCGCGGCCGGGCTGTCGATCAGCCAGCTGCAGCGCGAATTCGCCCGCCTGCTGCAGCTGACACCGAGCGCCTACCTGCTGCGCGTGCGCGTGCTGATGGCGCGCCGGCAGCTCGAGCAGACCGCCGATGCCGTGGGTGCCATCGCCCTCGATTGCGGCTTCTACGACCAGAGCCACTTCACCCGCACCTTCCACGCCCACACCGGTATGCGTCCGCGCGACTACCGCCAGCGCTTCGGCGTCGCCGGCGGCGGTGCTGGCGGCAGCTGAGCTCGCCACGCGCCAGCCAGACGCCGGACGCCGCCTCCTCACGCGCCTGCATGCACCCGGGTCCACCCGTCCGCCGCCGGATCCGCGATCAGGAGGTCCTTCGATTGCCTGGCGGCGGGCCGGCGTGTGGAATCTTGCGGGTGCTCGCCGCATCCGCTCCGGTCTGAGCATAAGTCGTAAAATGACTAATAGTTGAGTCGTTTCTGGGCAATCCCCAAGCTGCGGCCCCGACCAACCAGGCAAGATCGCCTTTTGACTTGGCGAGCTCAAGCAGGTATACTTCCAGATCCGGGGCAGGCCTCCGGAATGACCTCGGCAGCGGTTGCAACCTGGCCGCTAGAACGGCTTTGTATCACATGGCACATTCTCGAAATCGGTGCAAAGCTGGGTCGTTTTCCCGTCCGGTTCTCCGTTTCGAAGGCGTCGACCCTTGTGAAATGCACCTGAACATTGCCGACAACCACCCAGCCCCGCTAGAAGCGCACCCATTCCGCCCGGGCCAGGCCCGTCACGGTTTCACCCTCTTCGAAGTCGCCATCTCCCTGGTGATCGTCTCCTTCGGCGTGATCAGCGTGCTCATGCTCTTCCCCGTCGGCATCCGCGCCCAGCAGACGGCGCGCTTCCAGGTCTATGCCGCGACCAAGGCCGAGGAGATGGTCGAGTCGTTCAACTCCACCACCAACGCCAATCCGGCGATCGATACTGAGGGCTGCATGCCGTGGGACACCTCCGGCGGCTACCGCGCCATGGCCTGGGACCTCGAGGCGCGGCTGTCATCCCACCGCTACGGCATCATGCCGCTGCCCAGCGCCCTCGCCCAGCGCCTCGATTCCGACAACGACGAGATCCAGCAGGTGCTCGGCCAGGGCGGCTACATCTACTATTCACAGGCGCTCGCCACCACCGAGACCGAAGAATCGGGCAATGCTAAGGCGCCACCGAACGACGCCCAGAAGCTCATCTTCACCATCAACGGCTATGCGCAGCAGAACGCCCTGCACATGTTCGCGATGAAAGATTGGCCGTACTCGACGCCGATGCCGTCGCCGCCGCTCGCCCCCACCCACATGCCCGATCTGTGGCTGCCCTTCAATGGCTCGCAGGGCGGCAACGCCTACTGGAGCTATGCGCGCTGGCCGGGCGGCAACCAGGTCAATTTCGAGAACTACTGCTACCCGTGGGAATCCATCCCCGCCAATCTTGATCCCGACATGCATGTGGTCTACGACTGGCCACTGGTCCCCGGCCAGCAGCACATCGGCTACTTCCCCTATGCCTGCGGCACCATCAACGGACAGGCGACGCTGTTCCCGGACGGTACCACCGGCATCGTCCCCACCCAGCAGACCTGCCTCGGCTACGTCCAGGCGGCGGTGTGGTACTTCCAGAAGAAGGTGGGCCCCCTCTACGGCGACGTCTACACTCCCGGCACGGTCGCCAGCCTCGATCCGCACCACGCCTTCCTGACCACCGTCGAGACCGACCGCTGGAAGGAGGTGCAGGCCTTCCGCTTCCTCGCCCATGCCACCAGCTGCCTCACCAGCTGGTTCAGCCTCACCGACGTCAATCCGCAGCACATGGACCTCGGCACCAGGGGCGTGGTCATCCCGCCCGCCACCATCAACGGCTACACCAGCGTCGGGCCGGGCGGCAATCCGATCACCATTTGGGATATCGACGTGCGCTACTACCACGAGCGCGCGATGTACCTGCTCATGCAGTTTTCGGCGATGTACCCCTACGACTGGGCGGTGCCGCGCTCGACCAATCGCACGATCATGACCGATTATCCGCTGATCATGAGCGACATGTGGTCGCCGCCGCTGATCGGGCAGGTCTTCGGCATGGCCTCCTCCACCCCCGCCGCGCAATGGCGCCCGGTATCGGGCGAGCCGATCCAGCACATCGGCGTCAGCATGACCTACCCAGTGCTCAACGCCACCAGCAGCCAGACCCCGAATTTCTATGACATCCCGAGCGGCATCACTGCGCTCGACGCCTCGATGCAGCAGGGCAGCTCCGGCAGCGCCCAGGTCAACGGCCCGCTCTTCGGCAACATCGACCACTACACCCTGGCTGCCCCCTTCGCCGCCGCCGAACGCTGCCGCGAAATCGTCTTCTGGTCGGCGGACTGGCAGTCCTATGAGGATTTCGAGACCCTGCCGAGCGCGCCGGTCGATGCCAGCAAGTACCCGAACTCCGCCCCGCGCAGCCAGAACCCCTACGACAGCCAGTTCCCCAAGCCCTTCGGCTCGGATCCCATTTGGGCGGTGCAGCGCAACTTCCAGGAGCGCATGGGCGACATCGCCTTCCGCGACGAGCAGCTGTGGGCCTTCCGCAATCCCGAGAAGTGCATGCTCTTCCTCTCCAGCGTCGCGGGCAAGCCGACCGGCAGCTCCACCAGCAGCATTGAGATGCTCAACACCCCGAACCTGTGGAGCTACCCCTACCCCGACCAGGGCTCCGACGTCCAGCACACCTCGGTGTTCAACGGCCTCTACGGCGCCGACCGCAACTTCAACCAGGTCCTCGACCGCGGTCCGGTGCCCAGGTCGGTGCGCCTGCGCGCCCAGCTGATCGCCCGCTTCAACTACTACGATCCGCGCGTCCCCGCGGTCATGCGCTGAGGTCGACCATGGGCTCCCCCCGCACCCTGCGCGCCTTCACCCTGGTCGAGCTGATGATCGCCCTCTCGCTCGGCCTGGTGATCGTCTACACCGCGATGTCCGGCTTCCGCGTCGCCGCGCAGTCGATCACCATCGCCAACCGGCTCTCGCTCGAGAACAGCCTGCTGCGCGCCGGCTATTTCCAGG
>JAYVMM010000698.1:0-3527 GCA_043758975.1 Planctomycetota bacterium
CGGAAGGCGACCGATAGCGGCACGCCGGCCCAGCGTGCCACCAGGCACACCGCGAGCACATCGGCTTGGCGGAACTGGTAGCAGCGCTTATAGGTGCTGATCACCTCGACTTCGGGCTGGGTGCAAACGAAGTATTCCCGGTAGATGGTGACGTTAACCTCTTCCTGGATGTATATTGGCGTGGGATCGACAGCTTCCACCGCCACCGGTGCGGCAGGCGCCGCGGGCGGCGGCATATAGGCCCTGGCGCGCGGCGCGACGTAGATTGGCGGTGGAAGGGGCGGCGGCGGCGGGATGTCCTCGACGAGCGGTGGCGGTGGCGGCGGGATCACCGCAACCTCCTCGGCGGGCGCTACGGGCGCCGCTTGTGCTACGGGGCGGGCGGTGGCGGTGGCGGTGGCGGGGGCGGGCGCCGGCACCGCTCGGGGCGGGGGAAGGGGCGAGCTCAAAGGAGGAGGCGCGGGCGCCACCACCGGCGCAATCGCCGGGACGAGGCGCAGGCAGATTACCGCCGTACACACCGAGGAAATGAGCGAAACCGTCACGACCGTGGTGATGAGCAGAGGCAGGCGCATGCCTACCAAGGTCGCACGTGCTGGGACTGTCCCAACTGCAGGTCGCATGCGCGGGTCGCGCGCGCGCGGTACTTCACGGCGCCGGCGGGCTGGCCTCAGCGCGGGCTGACGCTCGACCTGCTGGCGTCAACGTGCACGCGCTCGAGCAGCTCGGCGCGGGTGCCCTGTTGGCCATGATCGAGCGGTGCCATCAGCCAGGTCCACAGGCGGGCGAGGGCCGCACGTGGCGCGCACGCGCGCACGCGCGTGGGGGCACGCATGCGGGGCACCGGGTGGACGAGGGCGAGGGCATGGAAGGGGGGCAGGGGAGCGGACATGGCGACCTCAGGTGTTGTAATGGACCCTATACGGTGCAACTCATGAGTCAATACCGACCCCGAGACGCCACGACCGTGTCACCGTCACGGCGATGGCCCATGACCGGGTCCAGTGCGCCTAGGTAGCCATGATGAAACCGTTGGTACGCCAAGACTTCCGACAATTGGCGCCGCGCCCGCGCGCCGACCTGGTTGAGGAGTTGAAGCTGGCGCTCGATCTCCGCCCGGCTGAGGTCACCCTCATGTGGCGACCTTGCTGGCGGAGATTGTGGCCGAGCGTGCGCCCGCGCCCGCTTTCAGCGCTGGAGGCGATTGGCTCGCCCCTGCCCGAGCTTCGCCGCCCTCACCAGTGCCGATCCGTGATCGCGGTGGCGGCTACTTAACTGCCAGGCAGACCAGGGTGCCCTTGGCGTTGCGGCAGTAGATTTTGTGATTGGCGATCGCCGGGCTGGTCCAGCACTTGCCGGTCAGCACTTGGGTGCGAGCGAGCTCCTTGAAGCCCGCCGGGCTGGCATCGGCGATCACCAGTTCGCCCTTGTCGCTGAGCACCACCAGCTTGCCCTCGGCGGCGCTGAGCGAGCCCTTGCCCAGGCCGCCCTGTTCCCATTTCTGGGTGCCAGTTTCGAGATCGATGCACTTGAGCGTGGAATCGTCGAAGCCGTAGAGGCAGCCTTCGAGCAGCACGCCGGTGTTGAAGTGGTTGCGCATCGCCTTGTTGCGCCACACCTCGGTGGGCTTGCCCGAGCTGACGTCGAGCAGGGCGCAGCCGTAGTCGTAGCCGGTGGAGATGAAGATGCGGTTGCCGACGATTACCGGATCGGAGGCATTGACCCCCCAGCTGGTGGTCCACGGCTCTTCCCATAGCATCTTGCCCGCGGCGGGATCGACGGCGGCGAGGGCGGCATTGTTGAAGATCAGCAGGCAGGTGGGCTTGGCAGTGGGGAACGGCAGGGGGGTGGAGTAGCCGGCCTTGTCGTTGGCGCTCTTCCACACCACCTTGCCGGTGGCGCGCTCGAGGCAGCAGCCGTACTTACCGACGTTGAGGTAGAGCGCGGCGCCCTCGATGGTGGGGGAGCCGGAGAAGCCCCAGGCCGGGGGCGCGGCGCCGACCTCCTGCGCGACGTTCTTCTTCCACACCTCCTTGCCGGTCTTGGCCTCCAGGCAGTAGGCGAAGCCCTCCTTGCTGAAGCCATAGACCGCGCCGCCCGCCACCGTCGGGGTGGCATTGGGGCCGCCCTCGTACTGGTTAGGGTCGAGCTTGGCCGGGTAGGTGTACTTCCACGCCGGCGCCCCGCTTTCGGCGTCGAAGGCAAACAGGGTGTCCATGTCGGCGGTGTTGCCGCTGGCGAAGACCAGGCCGTTGGCCACCGCGATGGAAGTGAAGCCGGTGCCCAGGCTCGCTTTCCACACCTGCTGGGCGCCATCCTTGAGGTTGGTGAACAGGCCCTTCTCCGGCGAGATGCCGTTGCGGTTCGGACCGCGGTACTGCGGCCAGCTTGAGGCGGTATCGGCGGGCGCGGTGGCGGCGCTGGCGCTGGCGCTGGCGGCGAGGCCGGCGAGCAGCGCGGCGAGCAGGCGGCGGGCGGCGGGCATGAGGGGCTCCTGGAGGCGCCACGCTAGCAGCGGCATTTCGCGAGGGAACGAGCGGAGCGGCGCAGCGGCGGACGGTGGAGCGGACGCTTCAGCGCCGTCGGCGCGGCTGGCGGACCTGGCCGCGCCCGTCCTGGAAAGCGTCCTGGCAGGCGGCCGCGATGGTGCCGAGCTGCTCGAGGAAGCGCGCGCGCTCCTCTGCCGGGATGGCGGCGAGCACGCGGTCCTGCAGCGCGCTCGCCTCGGGCTGCAGCCGGATGTGCAGGGCGCGCCCCTTGCGGGTGGCGCGCAGGAGGTTGCAGCGGCGATCCTGGGGGTCGGCCTGGCGGGCGATCAGCCCGGCGCGCTCCATGCGCGTCAGCAGCGAGGTGATAGTGTTGGCGTCGCTCGCCATGAGGTCGGCGAGCGCACGCTGGGTGATGCCTGCAGTCTGCTCGACCAGCCAGCGCAGCACGGTGAACTGGTCCGGCGTCAGCCCGGCCTTGACGATGCGCCGGCGGAATGCCTGGTTGAGGTGGTACCAGGCGCGACGCAGCAGAGGGGCAAGCCGAGGCGGTGGTGGGCTGTCTGGCATGGTGGGGGTGGAAGCGGGAAGTTGGTGGTTGAACAACAAAATCGTACGTATAGGTATTATATTGTCGAAGCCGCCGCCGATAGCAACCCCTGGCCGAAGTCCGCTGAATGCCCAGCTTCTCTGCAATTATGCCCGCCTGGCGCGCCTTGGCGGGCTCTACCGGGAAAGCGGGCTCTGCCGGGAAAGCGGGACTGGGCAACCGCCTGTCCATCGGCAATGCTGGCGTGTCGGCGTGCCCGGTCGCCGCCATCACCCATCCGGCCCATCCACCGCTCACCGTGTAGCAGGGAGTCTCCCATGACCCGATTCAAGACCTTCGGCATGCTGGCGACCGCGTGCGGCATCGCGCTGACAGTGGCCGCGTGCGCGCTCAACGATGAGCCGCGTCCGGGCAGCAGCGCCAGCGCCGCCGGCGAGGCGGATTGGCCGCGCTGGCGCGGCCCGCAGCAGCGCGGCATCAACGAGGAGCGC
>JAYVMM010000699.1:0-13208 GCA_043758975.1 Planctomycetota bacterium
CATCGCGTTCGTGGTCGAGCGCGTCGCGGGTCGGGCGAAGGTGATGGCCGGGACCGGCTCGAACTCCACGGCCGAGGCCGTTCGCTTGACGAAGTTCGCCGCCGCCGCCGGCGCGGATGCGGCGCCGGGCGCCTCCGCCGCCGGCGCATCCGGCCTGGGCGTGCGCGCCGCCCCGGAGCCCGCGCTCCACATCAGGATGAGCGCGAGCACGCCGACCACGGCCAGCGCGATGCCGCCCAGGGTGATGAGGTTGGGTCCACGGCGCGCCGCCAGGCGGTCGGTGCCACCGTCCGCCTCTGCGTCCCGGGGCCGGGGCGCGGCGGGACGGGGGCGGCCCGGATGCTCACGGCGTGGAGGCATGGCGATTCCGATCACAGACGGGCACCGGGCCGACGCGACCTTCGCCGCGCGCTCTTAGCGTGGGCAGATCGGGGGCGGGTGCCGGCACGATGCCTATGAGCCTAGCGTGCACGCGGCACCAACTCAACCATCCGACGTAATGGCGTCAGCGCGTGCCGCCCGCCGGCGGGTGTCGCGCAGGCGCGCGGGCGGCACTCCGTGCATGCGCTTGAAGGCACGCGAGAAGGTGAAGGCGTCGGGGAAGCCCAGGCGCTCGGCCGCCTGCGCCACCTGGAGGCCCTCCTCGAGCAGCATTTCGGCGGCGCGATCCATGCGCAATCGCAGCAGGAATCGATAGGCGCCGGTGTGGGCGAAGCGGCGGAACAGGCGCGCCACATACATCGGGGTCAGCGCGCATTCGCGCGCCACCTCGCTGATCGTGCGCAGACGGGCGTGGTGCAGCTCGAGGTGGCGGCGCAGGCGCAGGTAGGTGGCGTGCGAGCGCGGCACGGCGCGCCGCCCGGGTAGCGCGCGCTGGCGGACCTTGAGCAGCAGCAGGCGCAGCAGCGTGCGGCACAGTTCGCCCGCCAGCGCGCCGCCTTCGCGCGCCTCGCGCCCGAGGGCGGTGAAGATCTCGCCCAGCTCGTGCGGGTCGGCGATGCGTACCGGACGCCAGCGCCCGAGCGGGGTGGCGGCGAGGAGCGCGCGCCCTTCCCGCCCGACGAAATCCACGTAGTGCTTGCGCATCGGCGTGCGCGGATCGGTGCGGATGGTATGCGCCACCCCCGGCCCGTAGGCGAACACCACCCCGGGCGCCAGGCGGTGGGTGCGCCCGCCGATGGTAAGCTCACCGGTGCCCTCGGCGACGAATTCGAGGGCGAAATAGGGGAAGCCGCGGCGCGCCACCAGATAGTCAGGGCGCATGCGCTCGTAGCCGCCGCACACCACGGTCAGGGCGGCATTGCGCGGTGGCGTGAGGTCGAGGTACCAGCGCCGCGCCTCGCTCACCTGGTGCGAAACGAAGGAGGGCTCGGGCGCGGCGGGGCTGGGCTGCTCGGTTGGCACCCGAACAGGCTAGTTTTTGACATGCGGGGGTCAACTCCTGCCATTGCATCGCCGCCGCCCAGCAGCCATGATCTCCAGGCATGGCTGCTTCCTTCTTGCCCCCGCCCCCGCGTATGCGCAGCGCGATCACCATCTCGCTGGTGGGCGAGGCGCGCGGCGGCCCGTTCGTCTACTGGGACGACCTTGAGGCCGGCACCGCGGCGGCGGCGCGCCACGGTTTCGACGCGGTCGAGCTCTTCCTGCCGGGCCCGGAGGCGCTCTCCGCAGCCGATCTGCGCGCGCTGCTCGCGCGCCACCGCCTGGCGCTCGCCGCCCTCGGCACCGGCGCCGGCTGGGTCAAGCACCGGCTGCGCCTGACCGATCCCGACCCCGCAGTGCGTGCGCGCGCGGTCGACTTCATCGCCGCAGTCATCGACCTCGCGGCGACCGCCTCCGCCCCGGCCATCGTCGGCTCGATGCAGGGCCGCGCCGGCGAGCAGGGCAGCACGCGCGCGCAGGCGCTCGACTGGCTCGCCGAAGGCCTGAGCGTGCTCGGCGCGCACGCACGCGCGCGCGGCCAGACCCTGCTCTACGAACCGCTCAACCGCTACGAGACCAACCTCATCTCGCGCGCCGAGGAGGCCGCCGGCTTCATCAGCGAGCGCGGCCTGGCCGGGGTCAGTCTGCTGTGCGACCTCTTCCACATGAACATCGAGGAGGCCGACATCGCCTTGAGCCTGCGCGCGGTCGCGCCGCAGCTCGGCCATGTGCACTTCGCCGATTCCAACCGCCGCGCCATCGGCCTTGGCCACACCGCGCTCGCGCCGATCGCCGCCGCGCTGCATGACATCGGTTATGCCGGCTACCTCTCAGCGGAGATCCACCCGCTGCCCGATGCCGAGAGCGCGGCGGCCCAGACCATGGTCAGCTTCCGCGCTTGCATTGCCCACGGCGCGCGCGCGCGCGTGGAGAACCGCTGATGCTCAAGCATCGCCTCATCCACCCCGAGATCCTCGCGGTGCTCGCCGGTGCCGGGCACCACGCGGTGGTCCTGCTCGCCGATGGAAATTATCCGGCCTCGACCAAGAAGGGCCCCAATGCCCGCGTGGTGAGCCTCAACCTGATGCCCGGCTGCGTGACCGTCGTCCAGGCCCTGCGCGCGGTGCTCAGCGCGGTGGTGGTCGACGCCGCCAACTGCATGGGCATCCCACCCGACGACCCTTACGCGCGCTCCGGCGAGCCGCCGGCATGGAGCGAATTCCGCAGCGTGCTGCGCGAGTCCGGCTGCAGCGCGCCGCTCGAACCCATCCTCAAGTGGGACTTCTACGCCAAGGTGGAATGCCCCGACCATGTCCTCACCATCCAGACCGGCGACCAGGCGCTGTGGGCCAACGTCCTGCTCACCATCGGTTGCCGCAGCGAATGAACTCCCCCATGCAGACCAGACCGCTCGGCCGCACCGGCCTCCAGCTTCCCATCCTCAGCTTCGGCGCCTCCTCGCTCGGCCAGGAGTTCCGTGCGGTCAAGCTCGACGAGGCGCTTGCCGCGGTGCACGCCGCCCTCGAATGCGGGTTGAACTTCATCGACACCTCGCCCTTCTACGGGCGCGGCATGAGCGAAGTGCTGCTCGGCATCGCCCTGCGCGGGGTGCCGCGCGAGCGCTATCTCCTGTGCACCAAGCTCGGGCGCTATGACCTCGCCCATTTCGACTTCAGCGCGCGGCGCGTGGTCGAGAGCGTGGACGTCAGCCTGCACCGCCTCGCCACCGACCACCTCGACATCGTGCTCTGCCACGACATCGAGTTCGTGCCCCTGGCGCAGATCATCGAGGAGACCATCCCCGCCCTGCACAAACTTAAGGCCGCGGGCAAGGTGCGCTGCATCGGCATCAGCGGCTACCCGCAGAAGATATTCCGCCATGTCGCCGAGCGCGCTGCCATCGACTGCGTGCTGAGCTACAACCAGTACACCCTGCAGAACACCCGCTTCGCCGACGAGACCCTGCCCTGGCTGCAGGCGCAGGGCATCGGCGCGATGAACGCCGGCCCCTTCAGCGCGCGCCTGCTGACCAACGCCCCGCTGCCGGCCTGGCTCAAGGAGCCGGAGGAGGTCAAGGCGGCGGCGCGCGCGGCGGCGGCGCACTGTGCCGCGCGCGGCACCGACATCGCCAAGCTCGCGCTCCAGTTCTGCCTGGAGCACCCCGGCATCAGCACCACCATCGCCGGCAGCGCCAACCCCGCCAATGTGCGCAGCTGGGCGGCGTGGGCGGCGGAGCCCATCGACCGCACGCTGCTGCAGGAGGTCCAGGAGATCTTCCGCAAAGTGCACAACCTCGGCCACCGCGAAGGGCTGCCCGAGAACAACTAGCCGCTCGCCGCGTCCACCGCAAACCCGCACCCGCACCCGCACAGGAGTCCGCCATGAAGGCCATCCAGCTCGAAAAGCCGCAGTCTTTCCGCCAGATCGAGGTCGCCGAGCCGCTCGCCCCCGGCCCCGACCAGGTGTTGGTGCGGATCCACCGGGTGGCGATCTGCGGCTCCGACATCGGCGGCTTCCTCGGCAAGATGCCGTTCTTCAGCTATCCGCGCATCCCCGGGCACGAGCTCGGGGTCGAGGTGGTCGCGGTCGGGCCGGGGGTGGCCAACGTCAAGGTCAGCGACCGCTGCGCCGTCGAGCCCTACATCAACTGCGGTCACTGCTACGCCTGCCGGCGCGGCCACACCAACTGCTGCGAGAGCAACCAGACCCTCGGGGTGATGTGCGACGGCGGCATGACCGAGCGCATGCTGCTGCCCGCGCGCAAGCTCCACACCTCGGCCACCCTGAACTTCGACCAGCTCGCCCTGGTCGAGACCCTCGGCATCGGTTGCCATGCCATCAACCGCGGCGACCCCAAGCCCGGCGAGGTGGTGCTGGTGGTCGGCGCCGGCCCGATCGGCCTGAGCGCGATCGAGTTCGCCCGCCTGTCGGGCGCGCGCACGGTGGTGATGGACATGAATGAGCAGCGCCTGGCCTTCGTACGCGAGAAGATGAAGGTGCCCGACACCATCGTGGTGCGCGGCGATGGCAGCGAGCTGACTCGCCTGCAGGAACTCACCGGCGGCCAGCTCGCCGATGTGGTGGTCGACGCCACCGGCAGCAACAAGTCGATGGCGCAGGCGATCAACTACTGCGCCTTCAAGGGCCGCCTGGTCTATGTCGGTATCACCCAGTCCGAGATCGGCATGCCGCACGCGCCGGCGCTGCACCGCCGCGAGCTCGACATCCGCGCCAGCCGCAATGCGCTGCCCGGCGACTTCACGCGCATCATCAGTCTGATCGAATCCGGGCGTATCGACACCGGCCCCTGGATCACCCACCACGCGCGCTTCAGCGAGGTGATCGGGCTGTTCGCGGGCTGGACCAAGCCCGAGACCGGGGTGATCAAGGCGATCGTCTCGATCGAGTAGGTGGGGCGCGGCTGGCGCGGCTGGCGACACGCGGTTCAGCGCACCACGGTGACGGTCGGCGGTTCGGCCCAGTCGCGCCAGCGCCGGTCGAGGTCGGCGGCATCCGGCGCGCCGTCGGTAATCACCAGGCGGTAGCGCAGCACCAAGGGTTCTCCGGGCGTGATCGACCACTCGCCGAGCTGCGAGGGCGCGTAGCAGAAGAACGGCTCGCTCGGATGCACGCGCATCGGCTGCGGACTGCGCAGATTGCCGGGATGGCAGAGCACGGCGATACCAGCGAGGTGACCGTCGATTAGGCCGCCGAGATGGCACCAGCGTCCGCGCGTGTGGTCGGCATCGGCGCGTACCTTGCCCTCGCTGGAGAGAACCTTGAAGTCGTCTTTGCCGTCCCAGGCGCGGTTGCCGCGCACGCCGAGGCCGCCGTAGTGGTAGGTGGGCAGCACCAGGGGATCGGTGGTGGCGCAGCGCTGGCCCACCACCAGGTCGATCACCAGCGCTGGCGAGGGGCCCTGCGGCGCCTGCACGGTGACGTTCCAGGTCTCATCGAGCACGGTCACCGCCGGGAGGGGCTTGAGATCGCGGTAGCGGTGGGTGGCATGGAAGCCGGCCCAGAGCGCGCCCTGCCAGGGCTGCGAGCGCGCCACCGCCTCGACCGTTCCGGTTTTATCGCCCATGTTCCAGAAATCGGGGCTGCGCCCTTCGAAGGCGGTCTTGGTCCATGAGAACCACACGCCGTGGTGGTGGCGGTGGTTGGGCGGGTAATCATCGGTGACCAGCGCTCCCGCTGGGGTGCAGAGGCGGGCGAGGTAGCCGCCACGGCGGAAAGCCTCCGCGTAGCCTACCGGCAACTCGCCCGGCCCACCCTGGTAGGTGGCCAGCTCGCGCCCATCCGCGGCGAAGGTCAGCGCGTCGCCCGCCACCCGCACGCTGAGCGGCGAGGTCGCCGACGCCGGTGCTTTCGCCAGACGGAAGCGCTGCCGGGTGCCCTTGGCGAGATCGGGCAGGATGGCGTGCGCGATCGCGCTGTCGTCGACGCCGACCGGGAGCGCGACTCCGTCCTCGCCGCGCAGGATCCAGGCCCCCGCCTCGCTGCCGCTGGGCAGCTCGACCGTGATCGCGCAGGCGTGGCGGTCATACGCGCCGCTGTCGACCTCGATCTGGTAGGTGACCTCCTCCGCACGCAGGGCGGCGCCGCAGGCGACGAGCAGCAGGAGCAGGGCTGGCGCACGCATGGGGTATTCCTCGGGTTGGGCTGGCGCAGGGAGCGGGTGCAGCGGGGAATGGTGAGCGGGCGCACGCGCTGTGCCAGCGCCACCACGGCGGCAGTGCGATCCGCGCAGGTTTTCGCCAATCGTCCGTGCGCGACCGCTACCGGCGCGGGTCGCGAGCGCGGAGCGGAAACCCGGGCGAAGTCGCAAAGAACGCGGGTTGCACGACTTGCGTGGTGGCGCCAGGCCCAGCCACGCGCTTTGGCGACGCCCCTTGCCCGCGCGTGCGGTATGCTCTGAATATTCGTCGCCGTGGCTACGACCTCAGGGCAGCAGCAGAGGGATACATGACGCACAGCGACCAGACGTTGCTCGACCGCTTCGCCAGCACCCGGGATGGCGAGAGCTTCGCCGAATTGGTTCGGCGCCACAGCGGCATGGTCTATGGCGTGTGCCGGCGCGTGCTGCAGGACGGCGCCCTGGCCGAGGACGCCGCCCAGGAGACCTTCCTGCACCTCCTGCGCCATCCGGCGGCGGTGAGCGAATCGCTGGTCGGCTGGCTGCACCGCGTGGCGCACCACAAGGCGGTCGACCTGGTGCGGCGCGAAATCAGCCAGGCGCGCCGGGCGGAGGCGATCGCACCCGCCACCGCCACCGTCACCGACGAGGAGCCGACCTGGGTCACCCTCAGCCCGCTCCTCGACGAGGCGCTGCAGGAGCTCCCCGACGAGGCGCGCGCCATCCTCATCGCCCATTACCTGGAGGCGCGCAGCCAGGAGCAGCTGGCACAGGATCTGAAGCTCTCGCAGCCGACGGTGAGCCGGCGCCTCGCCGCAGCGGTGGTGCAGCTGCGTGCGCTGCTGCTCGCCAAGGGCGTGGTCGCCTCGGTCGTGCTCACCTGCCTGGTCCAGGGCACGGCCTGCGCTTCGGCCCCGGCGACCCTCGCCCTCGAACTGGGCAAGCTGACCCTCGCCGGCCAGGCCGGGCTGGGACTCGGCCTCGGCGCCGGCAAGGCGGGCGCCGCCACCATCGCCGTGAAGTCTGCCTCTGCGTCCGTCATCGCTGCGCTCACGCTGGTCGCGCTGACTGCCGGTGGCCTCGTCGCCGGCGCCCTGCTGCGGCGGCCTACCGCCGCAGCTCCGGCGGCGCTGCCGGCGCTGCCGCACCCGCTGCCGGCCTGGCGCTTCGTCCATACCGATGTGCCAGCGATGGCGGCACGCGCGGCGCCGGCGGCGCCGGCCGCCGTTCGTGGCGCTACCGGCCCCGCCCGCCTGCTCGCGCTCTCGCGCCTGGGCGCCACCGGCGCGGATGCGGTGATCGGCGTGGCGATCGCGCCGGACTGGTCGCTGGTGGTGGCCGGAAACGCCGGCGCGCTCGCGCTGCCGGGATCTGGCACGATCGAGCTCGGACCTGGCGCCGACGCCGCCGGCGTGGCGCCGGCGCGCGAACGCCGCGGCTACCTCGCCCGCCTGTCCGCCGATGGGCGGACGGTGCTGGGCGTCACCCGCTTCCCCGCCGGCGTCGCGCTGCTGCGCCTGCGCAGCGATGCGCATGGCGACCTGCTGCTGGCCGGGCGCAGCGACCAGCCCGCCGACCTCGGCGGCGGACCCGGCAGCGGCGGCTTCATCGCCAAGCTCGGCGCCGATGCGCGCACCCTGGCTTGGATCCTCTATCAGGATGGCATCGTCGACCACGCCGCCGACGCGGACGGCGATCTCCTCGCGCTGACCTCTGCCCAGCTGATCCGCTACGACAGCGCCGACGGGCACGAGCGCTGGCACGCGGGCTGGGGCAGCCGCGGGCCGGACCATCCCGCCGCGCTTGCCGTCGATGGGGGCAGCGGGGTTGCGGTGGTGGCGGGCTGCAGCGAGGCGTCGACCGGGGACGGGGCGTTCTCCGAGCCTTATGCGCACGCCTTCGATCGCGCCGGCGCCGCGCTGTGGACGTTGTGGGATGCCGATCCCGCGCGCCTCGGCGGTCGCCCGCAGGGCCTCCACCTCAATGCCGAGGCCGCTGCCGCGCGGCTGTTCGCCAGCAATGGCGTGCTGACGCTAGGGATGGTCAGCACCGGCGGCAATACCATGCTCGCGCGCGATGCCCGCGACCCGGCGCGGGATCCCGCGCCGACCGTCCTCAAAGGCGTCCACCAGCCGACCCCGGGCTACGGATTCAGTGGCGCCACCCCGGTCTCGACCCTGCTACGGGTCCACCCTGCGCACGGCACGGTGATGCGGCAGACCTGGATCAGCTCCTGGCGCGGCCCGGCGCAGGCCGGCGCCTGGGCGCTCGCGGATGCGTGTGCCGACGGCGGTGTGCTCTGCGCCGTGGGCGCGGGTGGGCCCGGCGCCCCCCAGCGCGATCCCTGGGTCCCGGCCACCGGCGAGAGCCAGGCCGGCGGCAGCATCGTCATCTTCAACGACTCCCTGCGCCTGCTCCAGGCCGGCACCTTTCCCCTGGCGCAGTGGCGCTGCGCAGCCCTGCGCGGCGGCACGCTGATCGTCGCCGGCACGGTCGGCGCTGGCGCCGAGGCGCGCACCGACCATCCATTTATGGACGTCCACGGCGATGCGTTGCAGGGCTATGTCGCCGTCTTCACCATCGATCGCCCCGCGGAAGCCAAGCCATGACCATGCCCACCAGGTCCATCCACGCTGGCGTGCCGGCGCTGCTCCTGCTCGCCCTCGCCGGCGCGACCCGCGGCGGCGCCGGCGAGGCGCCGGTGGCCGAACCGCCGCCGCCCGCCGATGCCATGCCCGGCGGCCCGCTGCGCCCGCTTTGCATCACCTCCCTGGGCAGCGCGGGCGACGACGAAGTGGTCGCGGTCGCCATCGCGCCGGACTACAGCGTGCTCGCAGCGGGGAACACCATCGACCTCGCCCTGCCCGGTGTGCCGGAGATCATCCTTGGACCGCCGGGGACGCTGGTCGCGGCGCCACCGCCCAATCCCAAGCTGAAGGACCAGCCCCATCCCAGCACCCACGGTTTCGTCCTGCGCACCTCCAGCGACGGGCGCAAGGCCCTCTCTTACGTCCACTTCGGCTACGGCCAGGCGACCATCCAGCACCTCCGCCTGGGGGAGAACGGAAGCATCTACCTGAGCGGGACGCGCGGCGCCGGTCAAGGTGGAGCCTACCTCGCCAAGCTCGCCGCCGATGGCCGTTCGCTCGCCTGGATGGTGGGCTGCGATCGGCTGCAGGATTTCGCCGTCGACCGCGATGGCGAGGTGGTGGCCCTGGTCGGCACCGCGCTGGTGCGCTACGCCGCCGGCGACGGCAAGGAGCTGTGGACGGCGACTTGGTCCTGCCATGGTGACAACCGCCCGGGAGCGATGACCTTGTCAGTGCAGACCGGTATCGCCGCGGTGGTCGGCTACGGCATGACCAAGACCGGGCATGAGCCGTACAAGGACCCCTACGGATACGGTTTCGACCGCCAGGGCAAGCTGGTGTGGTCGGCGTGGAACCCCGATCCCACCCACGAGTGTGATGCCAAATATGGCGGCAATGGGCTGATGGCCGACACCACCGGCCATGCCGCGGGAGTGACGGCGGACGGCAAGATCATGCTCATGCTCTACGCCGATGGCGGCAACACGGTGTGCGGACGCGACCCCGCCGACCCCTTCAAGCCGCTACCGCCCGAGGTCTTCGCCGGGGTGCACCAGGGGGGGCCGGGCTTCGGCTTCCATGGCGCGAGCAAGACCAGCGTGATCCTGCGCTTCGATGCCGCGAGCGGGAAGATCGAGAAGGGCACCTGGATGAGCGCTTGGCTCACCCCGCAGCACGCCAATGGCCTCTCCATCGACGCCGCCTGTGGCGATACCAAGTCTGGCATCCTGGTCGTCGGCAACAGCGCCAGCGGCTGCCCGCTCAAGGAGCCCTGGTTCCCCTTTGTCGAGGGCACCTACAAGGGCGGTGGCTTCCTCGCCCTCTTCGACGCCGACTTCAAGCTGCACCAATGCGGCTACTTCGCGCATTCGCGCATGACCTGCGTCGCCGCGCGCGGCGGCTATGTCGTGGTCGGCGGCTCGATCCAGGAAGGCGAGGGCGACGACGCGGTCAAGGATCCAGTCAAGCTGTTCCATCCGCTCCAGGTCAAGCTGGGCGGCGGTCGGGACGGCTACCTCGCGGTCTTCCACCTCCAGCAATGACATCGGTCTGCGCGGTGCGTCCGTCGGCGCCCGCGGCCCGCGCAGTGCATACCCGTTTTCAGGTCAGGGGCAGGAGCCAGGCTCCGAGCAGGGTGGCGAGCAGGCCGACCACGCCCATCAGGCTCATCATCGCGCTGGCAGTGCGCAGGGTCTGCAGCTCGGAGAAGCCGCTCATGCGGCTGATGATCCAGAAGCCGCTGTCATTCATCCACGGGATCGGCTTCGACCCGCAGCCGATCGCCAGGGCGACGTAGAGCGGGTGGTAGCCGAGATCGCCGGCGGCGACCAGGGGGGCGACGATGCCGACGGTGGTGATCATCGCTACCGTCGCGGAACCCTGGGCGATGCGGATGGTGGAGGTGATGAGGAAGGCCACCGGCAGCAGGGCGACCTTGGCGCTGGGCATGAGTGCGGTCAGCGCGGCGGCGATGCCGGCCTGCTTCAGCACCGCGCCGAAGGCGCCGCCGGCGGCGATGATGAGGATGATCACCCCGGCGCTGGCGAGGGCGCTCTGCACCACCGTGCCCAGGCCCTTGAGCGACTGGCGGCGGTACCACCACAGCATGCCCAAAGCGAGCAGGGCGGCGAGCATGAGGGCGACGTTGCGGTCGCCCCAGAAGCGCAGCAGCGCCGCCCATTCCGGCTGGGCGGTGCCCGCTGGGCGGAGGTCGAGCAGCGCGGCGCTCGAGATCAGCACCACCGGGAGCAGGATCGGCGCCAGCGCGACCAGCAGCGGCGGCAGGCTTTCGGGCGCGGGCTCGCCGACCGGCGCGGCGGCGCTCTCCTCGTCGGGCAGCGGCACGTCCCAGCGGCGGTCCGCCCATACCGCATAGAGGTAGCCGGCGGTGGAGGCGATCAGGCCGACCACCGCGCCGCCGATCATCATCGCGCCCATGTTGATGCCGAGCTCGTTGGCCACCAGCAGCGGACCAGGGGTGGGCGGGACCAGCGCGTGCGCCATGGTCGCACCGGCGACCACGCACAGCACGTAGAGCACCCAATGCTTGCCGGTGCGCCGGCGCATGGTCTTGGCCAGGGGCAGCAGCAGGTAGAACACGGTGTCGAAGAACATCCCGATGCAGAGCACGAAGCCGCTCACGACGAAGCCCTGGGGGGCACGTGCATCTCCCAGCCCGCGCCGTATCGACAACACGATGCGATCGGCGGCGCCGCTGTGCATCAGGCATTCGCCGATGATGGCGGCCAGCGCGATGATGATGCCGATGCTGCCCGCCGTGGTGCCGAAGCCGGCGGCCACCCGGGTACCGACGCTGTCGGACGACTCGACGCGCGCCTGCTCGATCAGCGCGGCGGGGGCGAGGCTGGCATGGGCCCAGTCGACGCCCGCCGGTAGCGGACCGTCCACGCGTACCATCACCGGTGCGACCGCGCTCGCCTTGCCGGGCGCGGGCAGCAGCTTCAGCGCCGGCGGCGCCAGGACGCCGACGATGAGCAGGGTATTCTCTCCGGCGACCAGCGGTCGGCCCTTGCCCGGGCGGACCACCAGTCCGTCCGCCCCTGCCATGGCGACCACCGGCACGCTGCCGGCGGCGATGCGGCTGGCCACCAGCTGCTCGGGGCTGGTCAGCGCGGCGACCACCAGCGCGCCGAGCATGAGGGCGAGGAAGGCGTGCAGGCGCAGCAGCAGCACGCCGCCGATGACGATCAGCATGCCGACGGCGAGGATGGCGAGCGCGCCCACGCTTACTGCTCCCGTACGCCGACGACCGCTGCTGGTTGACCACGGTGAGGCAGGTTGTCACTCTCCATCGCCGGGGATGCCGGAGTTGGATAAACCTTCGTTTTCCCGCTCCTTGTCAAAGGGGGTCCATTCGTCCGTTGTTCACGTTGTACTCATTTGAGCACGGTGTGATTCCTGCTTCGTAGTCGACGGTTTCGCCGTGGTCTTGCGACCAGGGCCAGAGCCTTCGACTCCACAGGCGTTTATTCCCGCGCAACTCGCGGTAGGCAATCTCAATCCTTCTACTTCAATATTCTTCGCTGCATTGACGTCACGATGGTGCGTCACACCACAGCTGGTGCAGGACCATTCACGCACGCTCAGGGACAGACTTTCCATCCTCGTGCCACACGAAAAGCACCGCTTGCTCGACGGAAAGAACCGTCCGACTTCGCGCACCACGTCGCACGTGGAGGTGAGCTGCCGACTAAGCTCCGACCAGCCCATGTCCGATATGGACCGGGCCAAGCAGTGGTTGGCCAGCATGCCCTTTACGTTCAACTCCTCAACGCAGACAATCCCGAACCGTTTGGCTATCGCGGTCGATGTCTTGTGCTGCCAATCTTTGCGAATCTGGCCGACTCGCCAGTGGGCGCGAGCTAACCGTTGCACGGCTTTCTTTCGGTTACAGGAACCTTTGACCTTGCGCGCTACACGCTGGCCGAGGCGCTTGAGCCGCGACAGAGCGGCCTTCAATGGCGTGGGCGCGTCGAACGTCTCACCATTGGACAAGGTGACCGCCGTGGTCAACCCGAGATCGATGCCGACCGACGGCTTATGCTTAGGCTTAGGCTCAGCGCAGGTATGCAGGTCCGGAATCTCAACCTGGACCGGTGCCCACCAGCGACCGCCGACGAAGGACACGACCGCTGACAACGGCGTGCCGTCGAAGCGCAATGCTTCGTGGGTCTTGACCAGGCCAATGATGGGCAACGTGATGTGGTATCCATCACAACGGAAGGTGCCCGGTCCATTGTCCAGCCGAGCAGATTGTTGTGATGTATGGCGGCTTTTGAAGTCAGGTGCGCCCATCTTGGCGCCGGCACGCTTGCCCCTGCACGACTTGAAGTCGTTGTCGTATGCGATGCCCAGATTCGTGATCGCCTGCTGCACAACGGACTTGGGCACTTCCAGCATCCAGGGGAATTGTTCAAGCTTGATTGCGTTCAGTTCCTGACGAAGCCGTCCTTCACTCGGTTTCTGGCCAGCCGCATAGTGATCCCGCCAGGACCTCAGCGCCCAGTTGTATGCAAAGCGAGAGGTTCCGATGCAACGAC
>JAYVMM010000700.1:0-2049 GCA_043758975.1 Planctomycetota bacterium
GCGTTCGAATGCCGCCAGGCCGGCACTGAGCACGCGCGCGGTCGGGGTGAGGGCACGCTCGACCAAGCGGCGCGCCCCGGCCAGCTCACCGCGCCCGACCAGTTCGATGACCTGGCGCCCGAGCGCGCCGTCGCCCACTTCGCGGCGGAAGGCGAACATACGCTCAAGCACCAGCAGCGCGGCGATCAGGCCGGCGAGCAGGATCGGCACCACGAACCAGCCGCCCTCCTCCAGGCGCTTGCGCAGGGTCGGGCGCGGCACGCTCGCCTGCGCGCTGAGCTTGCCGGTGACGTCGACCGGGATCCAGCCGGCGCGCGCGCCCTCCTCGATCAGCGGGCCGGCCTGCCGCCAGCCCGAGCCGAGCGGTACCACCAGGGCCGGGACCGGCGTGGCCACCGCGGCGCCGACGCTGCCCAAGCGCAGCACGGTGGCGGTCCTGATCGCGCCGTCCCACCAGGTCACCGCCGCTTCCTCGCGCGCCACCGTGGTGGCGGTGTGAAGCGCCTGCTCGACCGCGCCGCGCCAGGCGCGCAGGCTGTCGCCCAGGGGGGTCGCCGGTGGCAGCCTGGCGAGGCCGGCTGCGAAGTGCGCGAGGTCGGCGCGCGCCGGCGCAGCATCGCCAGGCAGGGGCTGCAGCGCCCCGTTCAGGCCGGCGAGCTCCTGCTGCTGGGCGGCGGTTTCGCGCGCCAGCGCGGACAACCGTTCGCCGAGTGCCTTGCGTTCGGCGACGATGCGCTCCTCCTCCGCCGCCAGAGCGTGCTTGGCCACGGCCAGCTCGGCGGCCAGGCTGGCAGCGCCGGCAGGCGCATCGGCGCCGCGCGCCGGTGGGAGCAGCAGCAGCGCGCAGGCCACCGCCAGTGCCAGCAGCGGCCTCATGGCCCAACCACCGGGGCGGGTAGCAGTACCGGCTGCGGCACGCTGTTGCCGCGGAACTGGGCGATGGCGGCGGTAACGCCAGCCAGCGCGGCGGGGTCGTCGCTTGGTGAGAGCGACCAGCCGGCGCCATCGTGCACCGCGAGGCCGGCGCCGCGCCCATCGAGGCGCAGATACCAGGAGGCGCACACTCCGGCGCCGAGCAGCTGGACGCCGACCCGGCTGCCATCCGGCAGCCGTCCCTCGCCGATCTCCACCTGCCAGCGCGCGGCGGCGGCCTTGCAGCGGTCGAAGGCCAGGCTGGCCTCATTCAGCTGCGCAAGCGCGGGCGCGCCGTCCTTGACCGCCAGGGTCTCGGCCAGGGCGGGCGCCGCCTTGCGCCAGGCGGCGATGAGGTCGCTGATGAGCGTGCGCACCACGGCCTCGTCCGCGGCCAGGCCGACGGCGCCCGCTAGCAATAGCTGCTCCTGGTGCGCGCGCGCCTCGCGCTGCTTGGCCAGTTCGGCCAGGCGCGCCGCCGCCGCCTGGTTGTTGAGCGTGCGCACTGCCGCCAGGCGCTCGAGGTCGGCGCGCTCCTTGTCCCACGCCTGTACCAGCGCACTGCGCTGGTGCTCGAGCTCGACGATGGCGCGCGCGTTCGCCAGTGGATCGTCCTCGGCGCCGCAAGCGAGCGGCAGGAGCAGGAGCAGGAGCAGGAGCAGGAGCGCGGCGAGGGCCGGCGCCGGACGGCTGGTCATTGCGGGAGATCCTGGGTGCGCACGCAAGCGCACCGATCATCGCCCAGACGCCCGGCGGGCAATGGGGGAATGGCGGGCGGATTGCGAACGGTTGCCGCGCGGGCTTTGTCGGCGGCATGTGCCAGCGACACCGGCGGGGTGGCGCGCTCCATGGCACTGGATTTTACCGTCATCGGCCTAGCATGCGCGCCCGCCGGCACGCCGCGCGACCGTATGCGCCCCCAGCCCCGGGCGTGCGCGTCCGCCCCGGCGCCCCGCCACCTCGCGAGACCACATGCCAGCCGATGCCCCCGCCGCTGCCGCCGCCCCCGTCGCCGCGCATGCCGCCGCCCTGCTCTCGCTCTCGGTCATCGACTACCTGGTCATCGCGGTCTACTTCCTCTTCGTCATCGGCATTGGCGTGCTGATCAGGCGGCGCGTGCGCGGGGCGAGCGACTTC
>JAYVMM010000701.1:0-4856 GCA_043758975.1 Planctomycetota bacterium
TTGGGCCCATGATCGCATGCACCTCGCCGGGCGCGACGCGCAGCGAGAGGCCCTTGATGATGGCGTGGTCGTTGACGGCAACGTGGAGGTCGGTGATGGTCAGCATGGGGCCTTCGTAGCGCGGGCGGGGCGGTCGCCCGGCGGCGGCGGGTCAGCCCACCGAATGCTCGAGCTTGAGGGTCAGCAGCTTGTGCGCCTCGGCGGCGAACTCCAGCGGCAGCACTGCGAGGACCTCCTTGCAGAAGCCGCTGACGATGGCCGAGATGGCCTCCTCGGCATTGATGCCGCGGCTGCGGAAGTAGAACAGCTGCTCCTCGCTGATCTTCGAGGTCGAGGCCTCGTGCTCGACCTGCGCCCCCGGGTTCTGCACGTCGATGTAGGGGTAGGTGCGCGCGCTGCTGTGCTTGCCCACCAGCATGCTGTCGCACTGGGTGTGGTTGCGCGCGCCCTCGGCCTTGGGGTGGATCTTGACCAGGCCGCGGTAGACGTTGGAGGAATGGTCGGCGGAGATGCCCTTGGAGACGATGGTCGAGCGGGTGTCGCGCCCGAGGTGCACCATCTTGGTGCCGGTGTCGGCCTGCATGCGCCCATTGGTCAGCGCCACCGAGTAGAACTCGCCCACCGAGCCGTCGCCGATGAGGATGCAGCTAGGGTACTTCCAGGTGATGGCCGAGCCGGTCTCGACCTGGGTCCAGCTGATCTTGGCGCGCCGCCCGCGGCAGGCGCCGCGCTTGGTGACGAAGTTGTAGACCCCGCCGGCGCCGCTCTCGGGGTCGCCGGCGTACCAGTTCTGCACCGTCGAGTACTTGATCTCGGCGTCATCGAGGGCGACCAGTTCGACCACCGCGGCATGCAGCTGGTGGGTGGATGACTTGGGCGCGGTGCAGCCCTCGAGGTAGCTGACATGAGCGCCGACATCGGCGATGATGAGGGTGCGCTCGAACTGGCCGGACTCGGTGTTGTTGATGCGGAAGTAGGTCGACAGCTCGAGCGGGCAGCGCGTGAAGGGCGGGATGTAGACGAACGAGCCGTCGGAGAACACCGCGCTGTTGAGCGCGGCGAAGTAGTTGTCGCTGGCCGGCACCACCGAGCCCAGCCAGCGCTCGACCAGCGCCGGGAAGCGCTGGACCGCCTCGTTGAAGGAGCAGAACACCACCCCGGCATCATAGAGCCGGGCCTGGTTGGTGGTGAACACCGAGGTCGAATCGAACACCGCGTCGACCGCGACGTTGTTGAGACGCTTGGTCTCGTCCGCCGAGATGCCGAGCTTCTCGAAGGTGCGCAGCACCTCGGGGTCGATCTCGTCGAGCGAGTTGTAGGTCGGCTGCGCCGGCGCCTCGCCGCGCGGCTTGGGTGCGGAGTAGTAGCTGATCGCCTGGTAGTCGATCGGCGGGTAGTCGACCTGCGCCCAGGCCGGCTCGGTCATGGCCTTGAAGCGCGCGTAGGCCTTGAGGCGGAAGCGCAGCAGGAACTCGGGCTCCTGGCGCGCCTGCGAGATCGCGCGCACCACCTCCTCGTTCAGCCCGCGCCCGAGGGTGACCGCCTCGACCGCGGTGGTGAAGCCGTATTTGTAGGCCTCGGCATCGGCGGCGCTGAAGCTGCTGCCGGCGGCGGGCGCCGCTGCCGCCGGAACCTCCGGCTCTAGCTCTGCCGCCGGCGCGGGCGGTGCTGTTGGCACGCTCGATGCGGCGGGCCGCTCGAGGCCGACGGTGAGCTGGCTGTGCAGGCGCGAGCGCAAGGCGTCCTGCACCAGCTGGGCCGCGGTCGGGGCCTGCTCCGCGGACAAGCCGGTGAAGCGGATGAGCACCTGGAAGTCGTCGTGCGGACCGTCGACCACGTGGGCAACCTCGTGGCCGAGGCGCGCGCGCAGGGTAGTGACCGTGAGCTCTTCGACCGCGGCCGCCTTCTTGAGCAGGCTCTGCGGCAGCCAGGCGCGGTCTTCCTCGCTCCACAGCGACTGGTGCTTGCGCTGGTAGGCGCGCGCGCCTGCCGGGCGGGGCAGCAGCACGAGGTGGGGGACCTCGCGCTCGGCGCGGTCCTGCAGCGCGCGCAGGAAGGCGCCCTGCTCCTGCTCGGCGATGGCGGGGGTGGCAGGATCGTCGCGCAGCAGGGACTCGATCTGCGCGTAGTCCAGGCGGCAGGCGTCGGCCACCGTGCGTCCGAGCGCCAATTCGCTCCAGGCGTCCATCAGCGCATGGCTGGCCAGGCTGCCGAAGGCAAGGTAGCGCGCCTCGCGTACCACCAGGGTGGGCAGCTCGACCAGCCATGACACGCGCGCCTGGCCGCCGTCGTCGGCGACGCTGAGCAGGGCGAGCTGGCGGGTAGCGGCGTCGATGGGCATGAAGGCGCCGCGCGCGCGCGGACGGCGCAGGCGCGCCTCCGCCGCCGCCGACAATCCGGCGCCTGGCGGCAGGGGGGCCGCCCGCCGGGCGCCGGCTGCCGTGGACGAGCCAGGTGAGCCAGGTGAGCCGGGTGCGCCGGGAACGGGGGGGATGGCGGACATCTCCAATAGGTTAGGCCGGCAGGGAGGGGGCGCAATCGACGCAGGGGGCGCTCTCGACGGGCTGCTGCCCGCCTGGCGGGTTGCATTTCCTCCATTTGAGCGTTGGCTACCGCGCATGGCCAACCGTCCGCTCAGCTGCGTGGTTTCGGTCTCCGGCATCCGCGGCATCGTCGGACGCACGCTCGACGTCGACCAGGTCATGGCGCTCGCCGGCGCCTACGGGCGCACCCTCGCCGGCGGCGCCGGCAGGGTGGTGGTGCTCGGGCGCGACAGCCGGCCCACCGGCGAGCTCTTCGCCCAGGCTGCAGCCGCCGGACTGCGCGCGGTCGGATGCACGGTGGTCGACATTGGCATGGTGCCGACCCCGACCGTACCGATCACCCTGCGCGCGCTCGGCGCCGCCGGCGGGATCCAGGTCTCGGCCAGCCACAACCACGTCGAGTGGAACGCGCTCAAGCTGTTCTCAATGCGCGGGCGCAACGTCGACCAGGCCGAGCTCGACCGCGTGCTCGCCTGCTACCACGAGGAGCCGGCGTGGCAGTCGTGGGACGGCGTGGGCGGCATGCGCGTCCACGCCGATGCGGTCGACAGCCACTGCCAGCGCGTGCTCGCCTGCGTCGATGGCGGGCTGATCCGCGCCGCCCGGCTGCGGGTGGTGATCGACAGCGTCAATGGCGCCGGCAGCCGCCTCGCCCCCGACCTGCTCGCGCGCCTCGGCTGCGAGGTGGTGCCGCTCTACACCCGTCCCGACCAGGTCTTCCCGCGCGATCCCGAGCCGACGGCGGCCAACGTCAGCCTCACCGGCGCGCTGGTGGCGGCGGCCAAGGCCCACCTCGGTTTCGTCCAGGATCCCGACGCCGACCGCCTGGCGATCATCGACGGCGACGGGCGCTACATCGGCGAGGAGTACACCCTAGTGCTGTGCGCCGCGGCTCGCCTCGCCGGGCTCGGCGGCAAGCCCGGCGCCGCGGCGAGCGCGCCGGTGGTGGTGACCAACCTCTCGACCAGCCGCATGCTCGAGGATGTCGCCGCCCAGAACGGCGCACGCGTGGTGCGCACCAAGGTCGGCGAGGCGCATGTGGTCGACGCCATGGAGAGCCACGGCGCGGTGCTCGGCGGCGAGGGCAACGGCGGGGTGATCGATCCGCGCGTGGTGCTCGGGCGCGACAGCCACATCGGCATGGCGCTGGTGCTCGAGTACCTGGCGCGCCGCGGCGGCACCCTGGCGCAGCTGGTCGCTGGCATCCCGCGCTACGCCATCCACAAGGAGAAGGTGGCGCTCGATCGCGCTGGCGTCGCCGCCGCCGTCGTTGCCCTGCGCGCGCACCCGCTCGCCGCCGGGGCCGAGGTCATCAGTAGCGACGGGCTCAAGCTCTGCTGGCCGGACCGCTGGGTGCACCTGCGCGCCTCCGGCACTGAGCCGGCCAGCCGTGTGATTGCCGAAGCACCGAGTGCGCCGGAAGCCCTCCACCTGTGCGCCGCGGTGCGCGAAGCTATCGGCGCGCAGCTGCTGTGATGAGCCGGCGCGACCTGTCTGGAGCCATGCCATGAGCGACGAAAAACCCCTGTCACCGTCTCCCGGCCCTGGCGGGCTGAAGAAGCCCGCCGGTGGCGGCCTGGGCAAGCCCGCTTCCGGCAAGCCCCTGCTCGGCGATGTCGGCAAGGCTCTCGGCGCGCCGGCCAAGCCCACTGCGCCGACAACACCGGCAGCGCCGGTGGGCACCCCCGCTTTTGAGTTCGCCGACGACGCCCCGGCCAAGCCGGCGGCCAAGCCCGCGGCCAAGCCCGCGGCCGCGGCTCCGGCCTTCGACCCTTTCGCCGACCTGCCCAAGGATGGCGCGCCTGCGGTCGCCGTCGGCGGCGGCCCCGGCGCCGGGTCGGCACCCGCGGACGAGATCGACATCCGCCCCGGCACCGGCAAGGACCTGTGGGGCTGTCCGCACTGCGGGGCGCGCAACAAGCCGACGCGGAACACCTGCCGCGAATGCGGCAAGCGCCCGGACGACGCGGTGGTGGTGCCCTGGCATAAGAAGCCCAAGAACCTCGCCATCATCGCCGGCGGGGTGGTGGTTTTCATCCTGCTGGTGATGCTGCTCAGCCACCAGGACACCAGCCTGCACGGCCTCGGCGCCACCGACATCGACGAGGCGGTGCGCCTCGGCGGCGGCGGCCACGGCGAGCGCGATATCGACGGCCACAAATTCGACGGCAAGGGCATCCTCTCGGTCAGCGGACGGGTGCTCAGCGTCGAGGCCAACGGCAGCGCCGCCTGGGTCACCACCGTGGTGCTGCTGCTCGGGCACGGGGTGATCGACGACGAGCGCTTCAATGCGCTCAAGACCGAGAGCCGCGA
>JAYVMM010000702.1:0-4042 GCA_043758975.1 Planctomycetota bacterium
CCTGGCGGTGGCGGCGATCGGCATCTACCAGGCGCTCAGCACGCTGCGCACCACGCGTACCCGCGGCTTCGATCAGCTCGCCCCCGCGCCCGCGCCGCTGCGCCTCGAAGGTGGACGCGGCGACTTGCGCACCTGGGTGGTGCTGGTCACCTATGTGCTGAGCTCGTCCAGCTACATCCTGCTGTGCGGCTGGCTGCTCGACTGGGACTTCCGCGGCAGCCATCTCCTGGCGGTGCTGCTGTTCTTCGCCTTCATCTACACCCCGCTGATCAGCTACGTCACCGCCCGCCTCGAGGGCCTCGCCGGACAGGCGATCGAGCTACCGTACCTGCGCGAGACCGCGCTCATCCTCTCCGGCTTCAAGGGCGTCGAGGTCTGGCTGCTGCCCATCCCGATGCGCAACTACGGCGGCGAGGACATGGTCAACTACCGCGTCGCCGAGCTGATCGGCTGCTCGTTCCGCTCATTGTGGAAGCTCAGCGCCTTCACCCTGCCCCTGGTCTTCGCGCTGTCCCTGGTCTACGGGCAGTTCATTTGGTCGCTCGGCCCGATCCCCGGCCCGCAGTACCCCTACGCGCAACAGCTGTGGGAGCTCCATGCACGCAACTACTGCCTGATCTACAGCTCGACCATGAGCGGCTACAGCCCCTTCAGTGACGCCATCGTGCCGGGCTACATCGCCGCCGGCGGGGCGGTGGGACTGGCCGCCTACGGCTCGCTCGCCGCCTTCGGCCTGCCGGTGCTGCTGCTCTATGGCGTGATCAAGGGCCTGGGCGGCGGCATCCCGCAAATGCTGGTGACCCAGTTCGCCGGCGCGCTATTCGGGCGCTACGTGATGGCGCGGCGCTTCGGCGAGGAGCGCTGGCGCGGCTACGCGCTGGTGCTGGTCGCCGGCTATGGCTGCGGCGCAGGACTTATCATGATGTTCGCCTCCGGCATCCGCTTCCTCTCCGCCGCCGTCTTCCAACTGAGCTTCTGATGCCCCCCGACGACGCCCAGCCGCCTGCCTCGCCTGCCTCGCCTGCGCCGCCCTCCGTCTACCAGCACTACTGGGATCCCGAGCGCGATCCGGGCCACCGCGCCTATGCCAACGGACGCTCCGTGCTGGTGCGCGCTCGCGACGTGTGCAAGACCTACCATGCCGCGGACCGCGCGAGCGTGCAGGCCCTGCGCGGGGTGACCATGGAGATCTATTCCGGCGAGTTCCTCGCCATCATGGGGCCCTCGGGCTCGGGCAAGTCGACCTTCTTCAATGCCATCGGCGGCCTCGACCGCCCGACCTCGGGCCAGGTCTACATCGACGAAGTCGACATCGCCCAGCTCGACGCCGCTGAGCTCGCCTGGCTGCGCTGCCGCAAGATCGGCTACATCTTCCAGAACTACAATCTCATCCCGGTGATGACCGCGCTCGAAAACGTCATGCTACCGATGACCTTCGCCGGCACCCCCGCCGACGAGGCGCGCCCCAAGGCCCAGGGGCTGTGCGAGCTGGTCGGCATCGGCCACCGCCTCGACAACAAGCCGTCTGAGCTCTCAGGCGGCCAGCAGCAGCGTGTCGCCATCGCGCGCAGCCTGGCCAACGACCCGGCGATCATCCTCGCCGACGAGCCCACCGCCAACCTCGATTCACGCACCGGGCTGGAGATCATCGAGCTCTTGGTCGAGCTCAACCGCAGCAAAGGGGTGACGGTGATCGCCGCCACCCACGACCATGAGATGCTGGCCAAGTCCGACCGCGTGTTGTGGATCAAAGACGGCACCGTCGAGCGCGTTGAGCTGCGCGCGAACCTGCGCATCGAGAAGGGCTCCATCGGATAAGCGGCGTGTAGCTGCAAGCGACGGTCGCCCGAATCGATGTGGTAGCAAACTTGAGGTTTC
The DNA here is from genome assembly GCA_043758975.1 of Planctomycetota bacterium. Classification (GTDB taxonomy): domain Bacteria; phylum Planctomycetota; class UBA11346; order UBA11346; family UBA11346; genus BOG-1363. Next base: position 1,879 of record JAYVMM010000702.1, read on the forward strand.
AATTTGAAGCCTCAAGATGACGGGATGGAAGGCGCTTTCTGCCCTGGGCATCATACCAGGAAGGCGTTGCAATGCATACCAGGCCCCAGGACATGCATTCGCCGGCGCCGAGTTCATCCATGCTGAAGAGCTATTCGGTGTCGAGTTCGTGACCTGAAGCCGATAGTACTCGCCCGCGATTCCGGTTTTCCGGCGCCGTATCGCGAATAGCGTATTAGCGCGCCCCCCTGGGACCGCGCATCCGCGATCCGAGCATGGCGGATTCAACCGGCATCACCTGCCGACGAGAGTGCAAATGGCACGCTCAGGCGTCACTGAGGAGGGCGGAATGACCACGCGAATCACCGATGGCGACCCGGGAGCGGGGGCGGAGCGGAGGCGTGCGCCGAGCATCAATCGCCTGCGGGTGGCGAACTACCGCAGCATCGGCACAGCGAACATCGGTTTCCTGCCGCTGACCTTCTTGGTCGGTCCGAATGGCTCGGGGAAGAGCAACCTGCTCGATGCCTTCCGCTTCATCGCCGAGTCCATGGTACGCCCCCTTGACTGGGTTCTGCGCGATCGCGGAGGCATCGACGAGGTCCGGCGCAAAACCGGCGGCCACCCGACGCATTTCGCCATTCGCATCGATTTCACCCTGCCGAGCGGCGCCAGCGGATGGTATGCGATCAAAATCGGGGCCAAGAAGCCGAAGGGATTCGTGATCGATCGCGAGGAATGCCGCATCCTGAGCGATGGTCCGCAGATCGACCACTTCCTGGTGCAGAAGGGCAAGGTGATCGATTCGTCGCAGCAGAAGGTGGCTGTGGTCGCGGACCGGCCCTACCTGGTGGCCGCTTCCGCAACGCCGCTGTTCCGCCCGGTATTCGATCTCCTATCCCGCATTACGGTCTACAACATCAACCCCGCCGTTATTCGCGAACTGCAGCCAACCGATGGCGGCGAGGTCCTATCCCGGGATGGCGGCAACCTCGCCGCGGTCATCCGCCGGCTGGCCCGCGACCAGCCCGGGAGGATCGCGCGCATCCAGGATTACCTACGGCAGATCGTGCCTAATCTCGTCAAATTCGATCCCAAGGCGCTCTCGAATCGCGAGACGCTGGAGTTCAGGCAGGCCATCCCGGGCGCGAGATCCGCATGGCGCTTCCCATCGTCGAGCATGTCTGACGGAACTCTGCGTGCGGTGGGGGTGCTCACGGCGATCCTGCAGCTCCCCCCCATCGAGGATTCCGACATCCCCATCGTCGGCATTGAGGAACCCGAGGTGGCAGTCCATCCCTTTGCGCTCGGAGTGCTCCTGGAGGCTCTGCAGGAAGCCTCCAGGTACCGCCAGATCGTGGTCACCAGCCACAGCCCTGAATTGCTCGATCGCGACACCATCGGGGACGACAGCATCCTGGCAGTGGCACAGGATGGTGGAGCCACCGTGGTCGGGCAGGTCGACCCGGACGGTCGCGAAGCGATCCGCAAACGGCTCTGCACGGCAGGGATGCTGCTGCGGCAGAACCGGCTCGTCCCCGATCCGAAGGCGAGCGGACAGCAGCTCGATATTTTCTCCTCCGGATCCGATGCCGAGTTGAGGCGGTGAGCATCAAGCTCGCCTCCATCGTGGAAGGCGATGGCGAGGTGCGGGCGCTGCCGCCGCTGCTGCAGAGGATAGCCGCGCGCCTGGCGCCTTCCTTGCTCATTTCTATTGATAAGAGCTGGCGCATCCCGCGGGATATCCTGCTCAAGAATGATAAGCGGGTAAAGGAGGCGCTCGACGTCCTCGCTTTGAGCGTCAAGGGGCACGGCGGGATCCTCGTGCTCTGCGATAGCGATGACGACTGTCCGGCCCGAATGGCGCCGCGGCTAGCGAGGAGATTGTCCGGGCTGCGCAGCGATGTTCCCATCTCCGTGGTGATGGCCCATCGAGAATTTGAGGCGTGGTTCCTGGCTGCTGGATCTTCGTGCGCTGGTAAGGTCGGCCTCTCCGCCGCCATGGCCGACCATCCCGATCCGGAATCACCACGCGATTGCAAGGGGCGGCTCTCGCAGTTCATGGCGCCCGGCGCGCCGTACCGGGAGACGCTCCACCAAGAGGCCCTTAGTCGGGCATTCGACATCGACATTGCCCGTCAGCGATCCCCATCGTTCGCCAAGCTGTGCCGGGAAGTGGTGCGCT
>JAYVMM010000703.1:0-6121 GCA_043758975.1 Planctomycetota bacterium
TGGCTCTCGGCCACCACCTGCGTCCCGACGGCATTCTGCAGGGCCACCAACATCGCCGGCAGGTTGCCCGAGCAGCGGAGATAGACGAATCCCCCATAGGGTTTTCCGGCGCGCAGGAACAGCCCCTTGCGGTGAAGACCACGGTTCTCGATGCCGACCGCGCCCTCTCCGCTGGAAAAGGTTAGGCGCTGGCAGCGTTCTCCGGTGAACGGCGCCTGGACTTCCATGGTGAATGCCCCCGTCGCAGTCCCTTGCGACAGCCCCTTCCACATCCCGCTGACGCCAGACTGTCGCCAATCCGGCACGACGCTGTCATAGGCCAGGGCAAGCTCCTGCCGTCCCCCGCCCGTATCGCGCCACCAGGAGCGGAATGCGGCGGCATCACGGTCCCACAGCCGCAACCCTACCGTTCCGGGCTTCAACGGTTGCGGGTCGGCGTAGCGGAAGGTGCTCTTGCCTCCGATGAGCACCTCGAATTCGCGTTCGCTGAAGCGGACCTCCAGCGGGATCCAGGCGCCGATCGTCACCGGGCAGGGGACCTCGGCGATCGACCGGTAATCGTGGTGATGACGACCTACGCTGAGTCCCCCGCCTGGGTGCAGCGCGATCTCATAGCCATCGAAATTGTCGGCTCCCGCCGTTTGGTTGCTTCCGACATTGATGAGCAGGGCGGCGTTGCCCCCGCCCCCGCTGGGGAAGCGGATATCGACACCGGCGCGGCCCGATGCGCACGCGGCTCCCGTGCTGATCAGCCGTGGCCCCGTGCCGCTGGTGCGGGCCATCATCACCCCTTCCTCCGGAATCCATTGTCCATCGTAGACCTGCGCACCCTTTAGGGGCGGGTTCGCAGCTGGCTCCTGGAAGCTTTCGCCGAAGAGCATTTGGCTGTCGATGCCGCCATAGACCTCATGGTTGACGTCTTCCAGGCAGGCGCCGGTCATGGTCCTGGTGACCGGCAGCGCCGGGCCTGAGGCATCGATGCGGATTGCGGCCTCCTCGGACTGGGCCGCCTGGCAGAGTGCCAGGAGGAGCAGGGCGGCAGAAGAGGTGGGGATCATGGCGTTCCTTGTGCCGCGTTCTGCGCGGCTGGGGTAGCGATGCAGCTGACGCGCTGCCCGGTAGTATAGGAGCGGATTGCAGCATGGGCCAGGAACAGCGCGCGTCGCCCAGCGGCGGCATGGATGGGTGGCGGCTCGCCCCGGCGCAAGGCCATGATCACCGCGTCGGCATGCGCGTCGAAGGTACGGTGAAACTCACGGTCCTGGTCATTGAAGTAGCCTGCCTGCCAGACCTCGGCGGTTTCGCTGCCCGCGGCCTGGAAGGAATAGCGGCGGACGGTGTCCTCGATCACCAGTCGTCCGCGATCGCCATTGATCTCGACTCGGTGGCTATCCTGGTAGGCATAGGATGAGTCGTAGCTTCCAACCAGGCTGCCGACTGCACCGCTCGCGAAGCGCACAGTGATCGCCAAGGTGGTCAGCCCGCGTTTGCCAGCTATATCGGTCATCTCCGCCTGCAGCGCGATGATCGGACCGCAGAGGAATTCGAGCTGGTCGAAGCCATGGCACTGGGTCTCGATGAGGTTGGCATGGGCATGGTCGCTGTCCCCCTCGCCGCCAAAGCGCCAGGTCGCGAAGGTCACCGTCCCCAGTCTGCCGTCCTGCAGGGCTTGGCGCGCGAGCATCACCGGCTTGGCATAGCGGTGATTGAAGTTGATGGCGAAGAACAATCTGCGCGATGCGGCCTCGGCGAGGAGCTGGTCCGCCTCGATGAGGTCGAAGACCAGGGGCTTCTCGACCAGCAGGGGTATGCCGGCACGGATCACCTCCAGGGTCGCGGCGGCGTGGTCCTGATTCGGTAAGGACAGGGTGATCAGGTCAGGACGTTCGCGGCTGATCATCTCGGCAATGCTGGTATAGGAGCGCATGCCGAAATCCGCAGCGCGAGCCGCCGCCCGGTCGGGATCGCGGCCACACACGGCGCACAGCTCGACCTCGGGATGGGCGGCGAAGACGCGCGCATGCTGAAAGCCCCAACGGCCGGTTCCGACGATCGCCACCTTGGTCTGGTTCGTGCTGCTCATTGCTCCACCACCACCTTCCCGCATTCCCCGCGATAGAAGAAGGTGAGGGCCTCCTGGAGGCGGTCGACGGGAAAGCGATGGGTGATGATCTGCCCGAGATACTCGCGGTGGTTTCTCAGCAGTGCCAGGTTGCCCGCAAGCTCGTCAAAGCGGAAGTATTCTGAGCCCAGCACCGTACGTTCCGTGGCGATGAGGTGGGGGCTGACCTCGAGCGTGAGATCCTCGCCATGCCCGACGCAGACCAGCGCCCCCCGCTGTCCGAGCACGCCGAGCGCCGCCTGGCGGGCGACCGCCTTTCCGGTGGTGTCCACGGCGACGTCGACGTCACGCAGCCCAATACGCGCCAACCTAGCAGCGAGGCTGTCGCTGCGCAGATCGATCGCATGACCGCCCATCCTGCGCGCCAGGTCCAGGCGGTACGGCTGCACATCGGTGATCAAAACCTTGACCGCCGTACCCAGCAGCAGGCGGGCCATGGCCAGTACGCCCAGGCCGATCGGTCCCGCGCCGGCGATGAGCAGCGAGGCGATGTCCGGACGCACGAGCTGGGCCCGACCGATGGCATGGCCGCCGGTGCCCATGACATCGAGCAGCAGGGTGGACTCGACGGGGGTGAGTCCAGGACCGACGGGGAAGACATTGCTGGCATGGGTCAGCACATAGGGGCCATAGCCGCCATCGACGGTGAAGCCGACATCCGCGCGCTTGGCCAGGCACTGGTTGGTGGCCCCGAGGAGGCACGACCGGCAGCGACCGCAGAAATCCATCAAAAACACCGCAGCGAGCGCCCCCGTATCCAGGCTGGTGCCAGGTCCCAGGGCGGCGATCTCGCCAACCACCTCATGGCCGGGCGTCACCGTAGCCCCGGAGAGGAAGAGCGGACGATCGGACCCGCAAGCGGCATTGGCGCGCACGCGCAGGAGCACCTCGCCTGGCCCTGGTTCCGGCAGAACCTGCTTCCTCATTTCGATGGTGCCATTGCCGCAGAAGCGCGGCGTGCGTATGGTTGCGGGGATCATGGCGGTGGTCATGGCTGGCTCCTAGCTCTACCGTGGCAATTTATTGACTCGTGTCAATAACTGATACGGCCTCGACCTGACCACGTTGCCCAGGGCAGGCCCCTGCATACGGTTTCAGCCTACAAAGCCACTTCCCGCAGAGGGATACCCAGTATGTCGACGATGTCGGATGTGGCGCGCAAAGCTGCCGTCTCGAGATTCACCGTCTCCAAGGTGCTCAATGGCGACGTCACCGTCAAAGCAGCCATCAAGGCACGCGTGCTGGCTGCCTGCGTCGCGCTCGATTTCTCGCCCAATCCCCATGCCGTCAGCCTGGTACGCGGTTCGACCCGCTCGCTGGGTCTGCTGGTGACCCAGATCAGCGATCCCTTCTACGCCGAGATCATCGAGGCTGCCGACCAGGAGGTGCGCAAGCACGATCATCATGTGGTGGTGGAATGCTCGTACGGCGATGCGGCCCTCGAGGCGGGGATCATCCGCCATTTCCGCGCGCTGCGGATCGCCGCCATGGTGATCGCCCCAGTCGATGGGCGCGCCAACCGCGCCCTGCTCGATGCCACCGCCGAAGAGGTGCCGGTGGTCTACATCGATCGTGCTCCCAAGCGCTCCAGCCACGCCATGCTGAACGACCATTTTTCCGCAGCGCAGCTGGTTACCGACCATCTCCTCGGGCATGCCGCAGGGGCCGCCTATCTCGGCAGCGCCTTCGCACCTGGCAATTTCGCGGCGGCAGAGCGTGAACGCGGCTACCGCGCCGCGATGGCCGCAGCGGGAGCGCAACCCATGATCATCCCCACCGTCCATAGCGGGGCCGGGCGTGACAACGAACGCTTCGGCTATGAGAACATGGCAGCATGGCTGGCCTGCGGGCCGCCGCCTCCGGCCCTGTTCTGCGCCACCGACTCCATCGCATTGGGAGCGATGTACGCCCTCAGCACCTCCGGGCTGGTGGTCGGTCGCGACGTCCTGGTCGCGGGGCATGACGATCTGTCATTCAGCGCCTACACCAACCCCACGCTGACGACGGTGCGCCAGTCCAAGCGCGAGATCGCCACGTTGGCGGTGGCAACCGCCCTGGAATTGGCGGCGACCCAGCGGGCCGGAGCACGTCGGGCTACAAGCGCGGTACGGCACCTGCTACCCTCGACCCTGGTGGTGCGGCGATCAACCGTCCCTGGATGATGTCCTGGTGGCCGGCTCCGGCAACCGGCTCGGCTCGCGTCATGCGCACATGAGCGCAGCGAGAGCTCGCCCAGCGCCATGCCGGCGAGCAGCGCCAAGTCGGTGAACTCGCTGCACTCGGAGAACTTGCGGGCCACCAGGGGCATCCCGCACAGGACGCTGAAACCCTTCACCCGGTTGCAGCTGCTGCGCAGGCCGGCGAGGATGCGCAGCGTACGGCGCGCCGGTGCTACTGCTTCTGGGGCACGCGGTGTTCGCGGTCGAAGCGCTGCCAGAATTCGCCGACCGGCAGCAGGTTGATGGAGGCCAGGGTGGGATGATGGCGCAGCTGCTCGAGTCCGAACGGGATGGGCTCGCGCGGGACCATGACCTCGGTCAACGGCATCTTGGCCATCGGGGAGACGTCGCGCAGCGGGGTTTCCCCGATGTAGAGGACGCGCAGGGTTGGGATTTGCGCCAGCAGCGCGAGGTCGGCGAAGGGCGAGCTGCCGACGTCGAGGAGCTTCAGCGGCAGGGTGAGCAGGGGCGCGTAATTGGCGATGGCGGTGCAGGAGCGTAGCGAGAGCTCTTCCAGCGGTGTGCCGGCGATTACCGAGAGGTCCTTGAACTGGGTGCATTCGGCCAGTTCGAGGATTTCGAGAGGCATGCCCTTCAGCACGCTGAAATCCTTCACCCGGTGGCAATTGCGCAGGTTGAGGTGGTGGAGGCGCATGCCCGCAAGGGGGGCGAGGTCGGCGACCAGGGAGCACTGGTCGAGCGACAGCCAGGTCAGGCCCATCCCGCGCAACGGCCCGAGGTCGGCCACCCGCTGGCAATCGCTGAGGTCGAGGCGGGTGAGCGGCGCGCCCTGCAGCGGGTTGAGGTCGGCGACCATGGCCTTGAAGGGCCGCGCGTCGAAGTTCACCTCGCGGTTCTCCTTGATCTCAAGATGGTTGCGCGCCCCGGGCCAGCGCTCATCGAGCTGCTTGCTCAGGATTGCGACCTGCTGGACGAAGGAGCCGGCGATGCGGGTGGCGAGATGGGCGGCGCCCTGGCGGGCGAGGAGGTCGGCGACCGCGGCATCGCGCGTCGGCGCTCCGGCGGCGCTGGTCGGGCTGCGCGCCACATCCAGCAGCAGCTGGGCGTTGCGGTCCGCCGGTACGATCTTGAGGTAGTCCCACAACCTGGCTGCCGCCGCCGGCCACGCGCGCTCTGCCAGCGCGAGCTGGGCGCGCAGCAGTAGCGTCGCGCTGTCCTGGGCGTCGATGGCCAGGACGAGGTCGAGGGTGCGCAGCGCCTCATCGTCGTGGTCGAGCTCGATCGCCGCGCGTGCCTGCAGCACCAGGCCGGGGATGGCGCGGCGCTCGGCCTCGCTGCGGCGGGCGCGCTCGCGCTCCTTCTCGGACTGCTCCTTGCGCAGGTTGGCGAGGGCGTCCATGACCTCGGCCTTAGCGTCGAGGGCGTGGCGCTCGGACAGCACCGCGCGCCGGCGGTCGCCCTCGGTCATGATGAAGGCGCCAGCGACCACCAGCACGATGAGGGCGGCGGCGCCGAGGATCGCCGCGCTGGCGGCGCGGTTGCGGCGCATCAGCTTGGCGAGGGTCTCCCAGGGCGTGTCCGCCTTGGCCGACACCGCGCGCCCGTCGAGGAAGCGCTCGAGGTCGCTGCGGAAATCCTCGACCGTGGCGTAGCGCTGGCGCGGATCGCCCTGCAGCGCCTTCATCGCGATCGCCGAGAGCTCGCCGGGGATGGTGCGCGCCGGAGCGCGGCGCTCGGGCCGCTCGATGCGCCCATGCACGACGCGGGCGAGGATGGCGAAGGCATCGCTGCCGCGCACCGGCGGGGTGAGGGTGAGCAG
>JAYVMM010000704.1:0-4399 GCA_043758975.1 Planctomycetota bacterium
CCACGCGCGCCGCCAGCGACGACGATCTGCTGCCGGAGCGCAACCTCTGGCCGTTAGCCGTGAACACCTACGCCGCCGACGGCAGCCACTACGCCATGCTGTTCTTCTATTTCTACCACCGCGCCACCGACGCCCAGGGTGCGACGGTGTCGTGGAACGTCATCAATTATCTCGAATCGCCGCGCTTCAGCGCCTTTCTGCCGTTCTATTTCCGCTGGGGCGAAGCGGGGAAGAAGCACACCCTGGTGCTGCCGTTCTCGATTTGCGGGCCGGGCTATGGCGGCTCGCCGCTGCTGCTCTCGGGCGGCTGGACGCGCGCTGACGGCAGCCATGCGCTGTGGCTCACCCCGTTGTTCCACGAGAACCGGCGCGCCGACGGCACCCTCGAGGACCGCCACATCCTGAACTGGTTCGAGGGCGAGCACTGGCGCATGGCGTTGCCGCTGTTCTACCAGGACACCACCCCGGGACACGAAAGCGCGGTGTTCATCCCGTTCTACGCCTCCGCTCCGGGCTGGTGGACGGTGCCGCCCATCCTCACCTGGGGCGTGCACCACGACGATGGCGGAGCGAGCCTGTGGATCACCCCGCTCGCGCACCGCTCGGTGGATGCCGAGGGCGCGCTCACCAGCTGGCATGTGCTGAACCTCTACCACCACTCCGGCTCCACCGTGGTGTTCCCGTTCGCCTGGTGGTCGGGCGAAGCGGGTCGGCGCAACGTCGGCGTGCTGCCGCTGCTGATCAAGCATGGGGATCTCTGGTGCAGCCCCGTGCTGCTCTCGGCGACCTGGGCCAACCAGGTGGGGGGGCGCACCAGCTGGGTGACGCCGCTCGCCCACGTGCAGAGTGACCGCGACGGCACCATCATCGGCGCCCATCTCGGTCCCATCATCCATGCGCACGAGTTCGACGCCGTGGTGCCGCTCGCCTGGCGCTGGGGGCCGACGGGGCGCACGCACGGGGTGGTGCTGCCGGTGGTGGGCTGGGGGCCGGACTGGTGGCTGGCGCCGTTGGCCCTGAGCTGGGGTACGCGCAGCGCCGATGGCAGCGCAGCGTTGTGGGTGACGCCGCTGATGCACGCCGCGCATGACGGCGACTCCCGCACGCGCAGCTGGCATGTCCTCACTGCCTTCGCCAGCCATGCCGGCGGCGGGCGCGACCAGGAGGGCGTCGCCAGGCCCGAGACCGCCGCCCGCGGCGTGCTGCCGTTCTACTACCACCGCAGCTGGAGCGGGGCGGACGGCGCGCGCCACGCGCTCGATGCCTACCTGCCCTTCCTGGTCACCGGGCCCGATTTCCTGGTCACCCCGCTGCTCGCACGCTGGGACGATGCCTCCGGCACCACCAGCTGGTGCACCCCGCTCGCGCACCAGCATGTGCTGCGCGACGGCACCATCGCCAGCAGGCACATCTTCCCCTACTTCCAGGGCGCGGAGCACGGCGCACCCGACGACCAGGGACAGCCCAGCGGCAGCGACTACCACGTGGTGCTGCCGCTCTACTACCACCGCAGCATCACCGCGCACGGGGTGACGCGCAGCTGGCAGGGCGTGCCCCTGCTGTGGATGCAGGGCCCGGAGAACGTGGCGGTACCGCCAGCGCTGACCTGGTACCACCAGGATGGCGATGGAGCCAGCTGGCTGTGGGCGACCCCGCTGTTCCATGTCGCACACGACGCCGACGGCGGACTTGCGAACTGGCATGCCGGCCTCTGGGTGCAGACACGCAGCGCGACCATGCTGCTGCCGGTGTTCTACGCCTGGGGGCCGCCGGAGGCACGCCGCCTGGCCATCGTGCCGCTGTGGTTCCAGGGCCCGGACAGCTGGCTCTGCCCGCTCGGGCTCTCCGGCTCGCACCTGAGCGCGGACGGTGCACGCTCGACCTGGATCACGCCCCTGGTCCATGTGCTGCAGGATCAGGGTGGCACCAGCGTGAGCGTCCACCCGCTGTACTACCGCTCGCCCGGACGCTGGGTGGTGCCGCTCGCGCTCAGCGCCCATTGGACGCGCGACGATGGCGGCACCACCAGCTGGCTGACTCCGCTGCTGCATGTCGAGCACGGAGCGGACGGTGAGGTCGAACGTTTTCATGTGCTCACCTGGCTGCACGAGCGCGACAACGACGCCGTGCTGCCCCTGTTCTGGCGCTGGGGCGCGCCCGGGCAGCGCCGCTATGGCCTGCTGCCGCTGTGGCTGAGCGCGCCCGACTGGTGGGTGAGCCCGCTCGCGCTCTCAGGCTGGCGCCGGCGCGGCGACGGCGGCGGCAGCCTGTGGCTCACACCGCTGTTCCACCGCGCCACCGATGCCACCGGCGCGCTCAGTGACTGGCACGCACTCACCTTCGTCCATCACGGCGACACCGACGCGCTGCTGCCGTTGGCCTGGCGCAGCGGCGCGCCTGGGCAGCGCCGCTATGGCCTGCTGCCGCTGTGGCTCAGTGCGCCGGACTGGTGGTGCTGCCCGGTGGCGCTCTCCGGCGGCTACCGCGATGGCGACGGCGGCAGCGCCCTGTGGTTCACCCCGCTGTTCCACCGCCGGGTGGACGCCGGCGGCACCCCCACCGACTGGCACCTGCTCAACGTCGTCCACCACGGTGATACCGACTTCCTGGTGCCGATCGCCTGGCGCACCGGGCGAGCGGGCGCGCGCACCACCGTGGTGCTGCCGCTGTTCGTCGACACCCCCGGCCTGACGGTGGCGGCGCCGCTCTATTTCAGCCGGGAGCGCAAAGACGGCTCTGGCAGCGATCGCGGCGTACTGCCCCTATTCGTCTCCGGCCCCGACTACTGGGTCGCCCCCCTGGTGCTTTCGGGCAGCACCACGGCGGCGTCCGGGCGCACCACCACCATGGTCACACCGCTCTACCATCGCACCAGCGCGGACGGGGCGCTGTGCCACATGCACTGCCTGAACTTCATCGCCACCCCCGAGCTGCGCACCGCCTTCCCGCTCTACTGGGACTGGCAGGCAGAGGGCGGACGCCAGGTGCTCGCGCTGCCGTTCTGGTACCAGGGCCGCGCGCGCGATGGCGCCTTCACCGCCGCCGTGCTGCCGGCGCTGTTCGCCTACCGCAGCGGGCCCGAGCTCGACACCGGCCTGCCCTTCCAGCTCATCCCCTTCTCGGTGCAGCACGCCAGCCGCGGCTTCGAGGTCAACATCCTGTGGCGGCTCCTTCATGTGCGCCAGCAGGAGGCGGAGACCGCGGTCACGTTCAACGTGCTGTGGAACTCGAAGCACCACCGCGGGCAGCCGGCGAAGTGGCAGGTGCTCGGCGGCCTCTTCGAGCACCGCGTGAGCTACCAGAACGGCACCGCACGCTACTTCCTGCTCTGGGGCATCATCCCGCTCGGCGAGCGCGAACACTTCGCCGCCCCGCAGACGCCCGCACCCGACCCGCACGCCATCACCTCCTGAAACCCGATGAGGCTTCCCATGACCCACGCCCACGCTCCCGCCCACGCTCCCCTCCTGCTCCCCCTCCTCCTGCTCTGCCTCGGCGGCGGCGCTGCCGCCACCCTCGCCGGCGCCGAGAGCCGCGGACGCGCGGCGCAGCTGGCGCAGCAGTGCGCCGAGGACGACCGCCACACGCGCTGGCAGCAGCTCGCAGCCGAGGCGCGCCGCGCCCTCGCTGCCGGCGAGCTGGTGCGCGCCGAGGCGCAGGCGCGCTCGGCGCTCAATAGCGCCGACGTCGCCGCCGGCGCGAGCGAGCTGGCGCTCAGCCACGCCCTGCTCGCCGAGGTGCTCAGTGCCGCCGGGAGGACCGACGACGCTGCGGCCTCCTACCGCGCCGCGCTCACTACCTGCCCGCCGGGCGCGGGGGACGCCGCCCGCCTGGCGGCGGACCTCGGCGGCGACCTGGCTCGCGTGCTCGCCGGCGCCGGGCGGCTGGCCGAGGCCGAGGCCGCGCTGCGCGCGGTCCTGGCGCGCAGCGCGCGAGGCGCGGTGGGCAAGTCAGACGACACCGCTGCCGACACGGTCACGGTGGTGCTGCTCGCCGATCTCGCGGCGGCGCAGGGCCGCGGGCAGGAGGCCGGCCAGCTCTACCAGCGCGCGCTCGCAGTATGGAGCGCGCCGGGCGCCGACCCCGAAGGTCGCGCGGCCACCGCCCACCTCGGCCTCGCTCAGCTCGCGCTCAATGGTGGCGACCAGGCGCAGGCGCGCGCCCACCTCGAGCAGGCGCGCACCATCACCGCCACGGTCCAGGGCGACGACGCCCCGGCGCTGGTGATCGTGCTCGGCGGCCTCGCCGCCCTCGAGCTGCGCGCCGGCGAGCCGGCGGCGGCGGAGGCGCAGCTACGCCGCGCCCTGGCCATTTGCACCGCGCACGGCCTGGGCCAGGACGCCTGCACCGCCGAGGTGCTCGAGGGGCTGGCCGGGATCCATGCCGCCGCGCACGCCCC
>JAYVMM010000705.1:0-3143 GCA_043758975.1 Planctomycetota bacterium
ATGGGCCCAAACGGCTCGGGCAAGAGCACCCTGACCAAGGTGCTGGCCGGCCATCCCGCCTACCAGGTCACCGCCGGGGCCATCGACTTCGCCGGCACCGACCTCACCACCCTGAGCGCCGAAGCGCGTGCCACCAGTGGCCTGTTCATCGGCTACCAGTACCCGGTCGAGGTGCCGGGGGTGAACAATGCCGACTTCCTCCGCCTGGCGCTCAACGCCAAGCGCAAGGCCACCGGGCAAGGCGAGCTCAGTGCCGCCGAGTTCGCGCCCATCCTCACCGCCAAGCTCAAGGAACTCGAGCTCGATACCATCTTCGCCGAGCGCCAGCTCAACGTCGGCTTCTCGGGCGGACAGAAGAAGCGCAACGAAATCCTCCAGCTGGCGCTGCTCGAGCCCCGCCTGGCGGTGCTCGACGAGACCGATTCCGGGCTCGACATCGACGCCCTGCGCGAAGTCGCGGCAGGCATCAACCGCTTCCGCCGCGCTGACCGCGCCATCATCCTGATCACCCACTACCAGCGCCTGCTCGCGCAGGTGCGCCCCGACGTGGTGCACGTGCTGGTCGGCGGGCGCATGGTGCGGCAGGGCGGCCCCGAACTCGCCGAGGAGCTCGAGCGCACCGGCTACGACGACCTGCTCAAGGCCCAGGAGCCGTGATCGCCGACCCCACCGCCAGCTGGCCGGGCCTGCGTGCGCTGGCGCGCGCGCGCGCGCAGGAGCTCGGCGCCCCCACCAGCCGGCTTGAGGCCTGGCGCTATGTCGACGTCCGCCCGCTCGCCGCCACGCCCGCAGCTGGGCTGCCGCTCGACCAGGCGCTCGCCCTGCTGTGCGACCAGGTCGGCGCGCTGCCGCAGGCGCTCATGGTCGACGGGGTGGCGGTGAGCGCGTGTGCGCCTGGCGAGGAGGCGCCGGCGGCTACCTGGCTGAGCGAGCTGCCGCGCGCGCGCCAGGAGGCGCTGTGCGCGCGCTGGCGCGCGCAGCTGGAGCGCGAGGACGATGTCGGCGCCTGCTGGAGCCTGGCCGATGGCGGCGACGGTCTGCTGCTGCAGGCGGAGCGCGGCGAGCGCAGCCTCGAGCTGTGGCTGGTGTCCAGCGGCGGGCGCAGCGGCGGGCGGGTACTGATCGAAGTCGGCGCGGGCGCCGGCCTCGATCTCGTGCTGCGCCACCTCGACCTCGGCGCCGCGCACGCCAGCGTGGCGCTCGACATCACCATCGCCGCCGGCGGACGCCTGCGCGTCGACGAACTGCAGACCTCGGCCCATGCCGGCGGCACCGGCGTGCTGCTGAGCAGCGCCCGCGTGACCCTCAATGAGCGCGCGAGCGCGCGCTGGGTGATCGGCCAACAGGGCGGCGCGCTGGTGCGCCAGTGCCTGCACGTGCGCATGGCGGGCCCGCACAGCGAGCTCGACCTCGCCAGCCTGGCGGTGCTCGATGGCGTCCGCCAGGCCCACCTGCTCACCCGGGTGGCGCATGAGTACGGCGCCACCCGCTCGGCCCAGCTGGTCAAGACCAGCGTCGACGGGCGGAGCCAGGCAAGCTTCGACGGCCTGGTCGCGATCAGCCGCGGCGCCGACGGCGCCGACGCGCGCCAGTACCACCACAACCTGCTGCTCTCGCCGCAGGCGCGCGTCGACACCCGCCCGCAGCTCGACATCCACGCCGACGATGTGCAGGCGGCGCACGGTGCCACCGTCGGGCGCCCCAACCCCGACGAGGTCTTCTACCTGCGCAGCCGTGGCCTGAGCGAGATAGAAGCGCTCGCGCTGCTCGCGCTCGGTTTCGGGCGCGAGGTCGCGCAGCAGCTGCACAACCCCGGGATGCGCGCGCTGGCGGAGGCGCTCCTGGCTGACAGCATGATGCCCGGCTGAGCCGGCCCCGCCGCGCTCGCCACCTCCACCGCACCGAGCACCCGCCATGGCCATCGATCCCACCGCCCTGCGCGCCGAGTTCCCCGGCCTCGCGGGCACCGCCAACGGCAAGCCCTTCGTCTACCTCGATAGCGCCGCGAGCGCGCAGAAGCACCGCCTGGTGATCGAGCGCATGGACCGCTTCCTGCGCTTAGAGTACGGCACCGTGCACCGCGGGCTCTACGCGCGCAGCGTGCTCTCGACCCAGGCCTACGAGCAGGCGCGCATCAGCGTGCAGCGCTTCCTCAACGCCGGCAGCGAACGCGAAGTGGTCTTCACCATGGGCTGCACTGACGCCATCAACCTGGTGGCGTGGAGCTGGGGGCGCGCCCAGCTGAAACCCGGCGACCGCGTGCTGGTCACCGGCATGGAGCACCATGCCGACATCGTGCCCTGGCAGATCACCAGCGCGCTCACCGGCGCCGAGTTGATCTCTGCACCGCTCTTGGACGACGGCAGCCTCGACCTGGCTGCCTTCGACCGCCTGCTCGACTCCCGGGTCAAGCTGGTCGGCTGCACCCACATCGCCAACGCCCTCGGCACCATCAATCCGGTCAAGGAGCTGGCCGCTAAGGCGCACCGCGTAGGGGCACGCTTCCTGCTCGACGCCGCGCAGTCCGCACCCCATCTCCCGATTGACGTGCGCGACCTCGACTGCGACTTCCTCGCCTTCGCCGGGCACAAGCTCTACGGCCCTACCGGCATCGGCGTGCTCTACGCCAAAGCCGAACTGCTCGAGGAGATGCCACCGTGGCGCGGCGGCGGCGAGATGATCGAGAAGGTCAGCTTCGCCGGCACCACCTACGCCCCGCCGCCGGCGCGCTTCGAGGCCGGCACCCCGCCCTTTGTCGAGGCCATCGGCCTGGCCACCGCCTGCGACTGGCTGCGCGGGCTCGGCCTGGCGGCGGTGCATGCCGCCGAGCAGGAGCTCTTCGCCTACGCCGAGGCGCGCCTGGCCGAGATCCCGGGCCTGCGCCGCATCGGCACCGCGCCGGCGCGCAGCACCGTACTCAGCTTCACCATGGACCAGGCCCATCCCGCCGACATCGCCAATATCCTCGACCTCGAAGGGGTGGCGATCCGCGCCGGGCACCACTGCGCGCAGCCGGTGATGGAGCGCTTCGGCGTCACCGCCACCGCACGCGCCAGCCTCGGGATATACTCGACACGCGCCGACATCGACCAGCTGGTGGCCGGGCTGCGCACGGTGGCGCGGCTGTTCGGCTGACGGGCTGT
>JAYVMM010000706.1:0-3038 GCA_043758975.1 Planctomycetota bacterium
ATCTTGTCGATGGTCAAGGGGTCGGCATTGAAGTAGCCGTTGAGATAAAGCGCGCTGGTCTCGCCCTCGATCTGGTAGGCAAGCTTGCGCTCATCCCACTTGTCGAGTTCGGTGAACTTGGCGCCTTCGGCTTCGTAGACCGCGCGCACCGCGGCCAGGGTACCCTCGTAGTCGGCACGCGCCGCAGCGGCGCGAACCAGGATGGTCACCTCGTAGGAATTGACGGACATGCTCATGCTCCTGAAGTTCGTGGACCACCTGGCGCGGCCTAGCGGGCGATCTGCCCAAGGCTGGCTCGGTGGGGGGCCGTGGAGGCGTGGCCCCGAACGCACGGACGGTATCGTCCGGAAACTGCGCGCGCACGCGGCCCGCTATCCGCCCTAGGCGGTTGCGGGCTTGGCGGCGAGGGCCTTGATTTTCAAAGCGATGCGCGACTTGGTGCGCGCAGCGCTGTTCTTGTGGATGGTGCGAACGGCGGCGGCCTGGTCGAGGCGCTGGCTCAGGTCCTTGTAGAGGGACTCGGCTTCCTGCTTCTGACCGTCGTTGATGGCGCGCAGCAGCTTCTTGCGGATGGTCTTGAGCTCGCTGGCGCGGTCCTTGTTACGCAGGCGGCGGACCTCGTTCTGGCGGAGCCGCTTCTTGGCGCTCAAATTATGGGGCATTCTCTTGATCCGATGATGCAGGTGGAAGACGGTCGTCCGTCACGATGGATGTACGCCGACCGCGGTGGTCAGCCTTGATTGCGCAGGTTGTCGAGCCGGGCGGCGGCGTCCTTGTAGCCCAAGTCGATTTCGACGAGCTGGGAGTAGTCGGCCATCGCTTCGTCCCGTTTTCTGAGGTCTTCCAGCTGCCGCGCCCGGAGGTAGCGGACCTCCTTGGCCCCATCAGACAGGTTGTCTTCAACTTGCGAGAGGTAGGAAGTATAGTTTTTTACCGCCAGATCAAGCATATTTTTCTTGCTGAAGCAGTAGCCCAAGTATTTGTGCGAGTTGAGCCTGTATTTCGGATCGGCGACCGTGCGCTGGAACTCGCCGGCCGCGGCTTCGATTTGCCCCGACTCCAGCAACTTGAGGCCGAGATTGTACTTATGACCCACGTCGGTGGGCTGGCGCTGGACCCGCTTGCGGAACTCTTCGATCGCGAACAGCACCGCCTCCTTCTTCAGGGTGCTGGTGTCCTGGCCGCCCTGCTCGAGCTCGAGAACCGCATTCTTGCGCTCCTCCATCGCCAAGTCGCTGAGCTTCATGGTGATGGTGAAGTCGTACTCGTCGATCTGCAGGCCCTTCTCGTATGAGGCGCGCGCCTGGCCGTAGGAGGCCTTGACCTCGGCGAAGGCCTGCCGGTCCAGCGCCATGCCGCCGATGCGCCGGTGGGTCTCGCCGCGCTTGACCCACAGCGCCTTGTCGTTGGGGTTGGCCTTGAGGTCCTCGTCGATGAAGTGCAGCACCTCCTTGGCATCCTCCGCGGTGCGCACGATGCGGCTCATGATATCGGCGCGCCGCGCCGCGGTATTGCTGGAGAGCTGCGAGGTGTAGTCGCCCTTTCCGGCGTCATGGCGCTTGGCCATCGACTTCTGCGCTTCCCAGTTCTTGAGCGTGCGCCCAGCCTCGGGGTGCTGCGGCATGGCGGCCTCGAGCTTGGCCATGGTCTTGAGCGCGGACTCGAGGTTGGCCGCCTCCTTTTTGTCCTGGAAGCGCTCAAAGTAGAGATGGCCGAGATTCCACAGCACATCGGGGTTGAACAGGCCGGTGCCGACCATCTCGTCGTAGAGCAGGATGGCGACGTCGATCATCGGCTTGACCCCGGCCTTGTACACCACGCGCGCGGCATCGCCGGCTGCGGCGAGGTTCTTGGCATCGGGGTTGGCGGCCAGCCGCTTCATCGCCGCCAGGTGCAGCTTGTGCGGATCGCGGGTGAAGGACGGCGCGCTCAGGCCGGACAGCAGCCCCTTCTTGTCGCTTTCCTTGGCCCGGCGGCGGGAGGCGTCGAGCAGGAGGCGGTAGATATCCAGGTGGGTCGGGTCGACGTCCAGGCAGTCTTCGCATTGGGTGAGGGCCAATTCCCATTGGCGGCGATCAATCGCCTGCTTGATGCGTGCAAGATGCTTACTCAGATCAACCATGATGGTGCCCTATTGCCTGAAAATGTGTCGAAAAGGCTCGACCGCGCTTGCGGCTACGTACCTGGAGCATAGGATTCTGCAACAACGCTCAAGGGCGTGGACCCCCCTCATGCTACCGACCGCATCATTGACCAGCCGCCCCCCTGCCGCGCCCAGTGCGCCGGCGGCGCAGGCATCGGGCCTTGCCCATCCCCCCCAGTCCCGCCGGCAGGCTGAGCGTCCAGCAACTCGCCCATGAACGCGCTGCGCACCATCAGGCCGAGTGCCCCGGCGCGACCGGCGGCGGACTACCCGCCGGTCCTCACCCTGGTGCAGTACCCGCACCCGGTGCTGCGCAAGCGCGCCAGCGAGGTCACCGTCTTCGACGACGCCCTGCGCGCCTTCTGCGCGCTCATGTTCGATTGCATGATCGAGTACAAGGGCGTCGGCCTGGCCGCGCCCCAGGTCGAGGTGTCCAAGCGCATCTTCATCACCGACCACCTCCGCCGCGAAGAGGGCCAGAGCGACCGCCGGGTGTGGATCAATCCGCGCATCGAGCAGGCAAGCGGCAGCACCATCTACGAGGAGGGCTGCCTGAGCTTCCCCGGCATCTATGCCAAGGTCGAGCGGCACAACCGCTTCGACCTGGTGGCGAAGAACGAATGGGGGGTGGAGCAGCGCCTCAGCCTGGATGTAGAGGCCGGCGAATTCCTCGGCATCGTGGTCCAGCACGAGCTCGACCACCTCGACGGCAAAGTCTTCGTCGAACTCCTCGCCCCGCTCCAGCTGACGACCATCCGCCGCCGGCTCAAGGAGCTCGAGCAGGCCTACAAGAAGGCCACCGGCAAGACCGGGGCCGTGTTACGTCGATGAACGACGAGGGCAGCGGCACAGGCAGCGGCGCGCGTCAACCGGTGGCGGGAGACCGCGACCGCCT
>JAYVMM010000707.1:0-4217 GCA_043758975.1 Planctomycetota bacterium
ATCAGGATCAGGCCACTGGTGTCCTGGTCGAGGCGGTGCACCACGCCCGGACGCCAGGCCTGGCCGGAGAGCGGCGCGCCCTCCACCGCCGCCGCGGCGCTCAGTTCGCCCTCGCCGTCGCCCTCGCCGTCGGCCTCGCCGGTGACTGCCGGCAGCAGGTGCCCATAGCGCCCGAGCAGGGCGTTGACCAGGGTGCCGCGCGGGTGGCCGATGGCCGGATGGACCACCATGCCCGCCGCCTTGTCGATGACGATGATGTGCTCGTCCTCGTGGATGATGGTGAGCGGAAGGTCCTCCGCCGCCGCCTCCATCGGCGCCAGCTCGGGCACCTCGATGGCGACCTGCTCGCCGCCGCGCAGGAAGTAGCCGGCGCGCGCCTTGCCGGGATGGATGGAGCAGCGCCCGTCCTTGATCAGGCGTGCGATCAGGCTGCGGGTGCAGCCGTTGAGTTCGCCTTCGAGGAAGAGGTCGAGTCGTTTGCCGGCGGCGCTGGCGGGGACGGTGCGTTCGTGCAGCATAGGTGGTGGCCTGCGGTTGTGGGCAACTCCTGCGCGCTGCAAGCGCCGTATCGCCGGTCGCCACCCCTTTGCGCTGGCGGGGGCGTCCGCCCTCCGGATCATGGCGGCGGCCATGGCCGCTTCACACATCACCACCTCCGGCCTGATCGAGGACTGGCCAAGCGGCTTCGCCGCCGACCTGCCGCATGCGCACTGGCTGGTGGTGCACGCCTATCCGCGCCAGGAGAAGAAGCTCATCCAGGAGCTGCGCGCGCGCCGGCTGCCCGGACTGGTCTTCTTCGAACGCCGCATCCGCCACTACCCCGGCAAGGGCACCCAGGAGAGCCTGGTCCCGCTGCTCGGCGGCTACGTCTTCGTCGCCGCCGCCCCGAGCTCGTGCCAGATCATCTACGACACCCACCGCGTGGTGCGCATCATCGAAGTGCCGCGCCCGGACGAGCTGGCGCGCGACCTGCGCTTCCTGTGCCGGCTGGTCGCCGCCAGCGATGCCCCGCTGCAGGTGCGCCCGGAGCTCAGCCCCGGCAAGCGCGTCGAGATCACCGCCGGGACCTTCGCTGGCTGCAGCGGGGTGATCAGCCGCCGCCAGGGCCAGGTCGAGCTGGTGGTCAATCTCGAGATGCTCGGCACCTCGGTGGCGGTGACCTTGCCGGCCAACCTCGCCGAGCTCGCCGCCGCGCCCTGAGCATAATGCCCGCGCGCGTGCGGTGGGACACTACGAGCGCTGCAGCTCGCTCGGCAGCCCCGGCGGCGGGATGCCGACCGCCAGCGTCGGGCGGCGGTCGTTGAGCTTGGCCTTGGTCACCACCAGCCCGGCGAGCACTGCGGTGATGGCGAGGGCGTGGAACTGGCCCTCGGCGCTCATGTGCCCGAGGAAGAGCAGGATCGCCAGCCCGCTGCCGATGCCGAGGATGAAGGTGTTGTGCACCAGGCTCATCACCGTCGAGCCGCGCCCAGGCCGGCCCTGGGCGGCGGCATGAGCGAGCAGCCGGGCGTCGAGCACATTGGTGGGGGCGGCGAAAAACAGCCCGATCAGCACCATGAACAGCGCACCGGTCTTCTCGCCCACCACCATGCGCGGGTAGAGGAAGATCGCCAGGGCGAGCAGCACCAGACTGGCGATGACGTACCGACGGCGGTCCATCCAGTGCGAGGCGAGGTTGCCGAGGATGGCGCCGACGGCAGGGAACACCACCAGGTTGACCGCCGCTGCGGGCTTGATGTGCAGGGTGTCGACCGCGTGCATGAAGGCGGCGAGGACCAGTGCCGAGGCGATACCCCAGGCCATGCCGCCGCCGACCAGGAGCGCCCAGCGCTCACGCAGCAGCTCGCCGGTGCCGCTGATCAGCTCGCGCAGCCCGGCGGCGAAGGGCACCGGCTCCGGCTCCGGAGGGTTGACCAGGAAGGCGAGCAGGGTGGCGGCGACGACGAAGGCGAAAAGCACGCCGTGGCGATACACCGGGTCGGAGACCTGGTCGTAGAGGAACATGCCGAACTTGGTGCCAGCGAGCAGGCTGATCACCAGCGCCGCATTGACGTAGCCGCTGACCTGGGTGCTGGTGCGCCCGTTGGTGGCCAGGAGCGGCACCACCTTGCCGCGCGCGGCGCAGGCGGTGCCGTAGGCGACGCCGACTAGGCCGGCGATCAGCCACTGGTTGAACCACAGGGTGAGCATGGTGCCGGCGGCGACCCCAGCGCTCGAGAGTACGAACAGCCGCGCCACCCGCCAGGCGCCGGCGAGCGGGGCGTTGATGATGTAGCCGAGCAGCACCCCGGCGGTGAGCACCGCGGCCAGGCCCTGGGTGATCGCCTCGCGCAGGGTCTCGTTGGCGAGCGCATGCTGCAGGATGGTCTCCATCCAGGCGAACATCAGCGGCTGATGCTGCGCAGGCACGAAATCGATGGCGATTTCGCCGATGAGGATGAACTTCAGGCCGGCAAAACCCATGCCAGTGAAGATGGTCACCATCATCGCCGGCCACAGCGCGGAGCGGCGTCCGCCCGCGGCGGGCGGGGGGATAGCATGGTTCTCCGCGGGCGGCATGGGCTGGCAGTATCCAGACTGCGTCCGGCTGTCCACCGCGGCTTCGCCGAGCTGGTACCCGCCTGGGGGCGGCGCCTCAGTGGCGCTCAAGGCCGATGAGGGTGACGTCGTCGGTGGGTGCGGCGCCCGCGCGCCAGCGCTCGAGCTCGCGCCCAGTCTCCTGCAGGCTGTGGTCGAGGGTCAGGGCGCGGCTGCGATCGAGCGCCGCCCCGAGCAGCTCCATGCCGAAGCTCTCGCCGCGTGCGTCGATGGTCTCGATCACCCCGTCGGAGATGAAATAGAGGCGGTCGCCCGGGGCCAGGCTGAGCTCATACTCGCTGAACTGGGCGTCAGCGTTGCTGAAGAAGCCGATCGGATTGCCGCACACCTCGGGGATCTCCACCGCACCGCGGTGGCGCAGCAGCAGCGGCCCGGGATGCCCGGCGGAGGCGCAGCGCAGGGTGTGGCTGGGGAGGTGGTAGATACCGTAGACGATGGTGAAATACTGCATCAGCGCATCGTCCATCGGGAACAGCTCGTTGAGCTCGCGGATCACCTGCAGCGGGGCGCTGAGCTGGTAGCCCGGCGGCGCGCTGGTCGCGCGCTTGAGCAGGGCGCCGGCGGTGATCAGCGGATTGAGCACCCGGCTGACCTGCACCGCGAGCAGCGCCGAGGTGACGCCATGGCCGCTGACGTCCAGGACGTAGAAGCCGACGTGGTGCTCATCGAGGCGGAAGAGGTTGAGGGTGTCGCCGCCGAGCTGCTCGCATGGGCGGTAGAGCCAGGCGAAGGCGAGATCGGGCAGGTCGGGCACCGAGGTCGGCAGCAGGCCGGCCTGGATCTGCGCCGCAGCCTGGAGGTCCTGGCGCATACGCTCGTTGGCGAGCGAGAGCTCGCGGTTGCGGCTGCTGACCTCCTGCTGCAGCGAGACGATGCGCGCGGCGACGCGCAGGCGGGCGGCGAGATCCTCCTTGGCCACCGGCTTGCTGAGCAGGTCGTCGGCGCCGGCGGCCATGCCCTGGGCGATGTCGGCGGGATCAGCGCGCGAGGTGAGGAAGATGAAGTAGGTGTACTCGGCGCCGCCCATCGCGCGCACGCGGGTGAGCAGCTCGATGCCGTCGATGCCGGGCATGATCCAATCGCTGATCACCACCCGGCAGTGCTCCTGGCGGAAGCGCTCCCAGGCGATCAGGCCGTCGGACGCCGCCACCGGCTCGTGACCGAGGCGCTCGACCAAGGCCATGAGCACGCGCAGGGACAGCGCATCATCGTCGACCACCAGGACCTTCATGCTTCCTTCCCGGCTGCCGCCGCCCCCCACCGACGCGCCGGCGCGAAGGCGGTAGGTGGTAGGTGGTAGGTGGTAGGTGGTAGGCGAATGCGCACGCGCAAACAGGCTTTCCCGCCCGCACGCAGGCCCATGCTCTACCTGCACGGCTGGCCCTGGGAAGGGTGAATGCCGGTGGCCGGCCCAGGCCATCGCCGCCGCGCCCCGCGCCGCCCTCAGGATCCCGCCCATGCCCGCACCGCACCGCCCCCGCACCGCCCCCCACGCCCGCCGCGTCCGCGGCGCGCGCGCCCCCCTGCTCCTCGCCCTGACGCTGGGCGGCCTGGTGCCGGTCCTCGCCAGCGCCCTCGACAGTGCGCTGGTCGCCGGCGACGGCGGCCTCAGCGTGCGC
>JAYVMM010000708.1:0-5165 GCA_043758975.1 Planctomycetota bacterium
TTATGATGCGGACTTTCCCCGTTGTCCCTGCGCCAAACCGTGGCCTGTGGTCGACGGCCATGCGTGTCGGGCAGGCAATTGCTCACTATGTACACAGCCGGGGATCGCAGAAATCAGCTTAGGCGCTGAGAGTGCTTAATAATGCAGCATATCGGTCGCCGGAACGATCGGCCCACCATGTGCATAGGGACTTCGCATGCATACCTGGCCCACCCGCGTCGGTTCCGTCCTGCACATGCTCGATCCCGCGATCGGGCCCCGCCTGGTCCTCGAACGCCTGTGGCATGAAGTGAAGTCGTGGAACACCATCGGCGGGATCTGGCTGCAGTGCCGGGCCGGCCACCTCACCCCCTCGGGGACCTTCATGGTCGGCGAGGCGATGTGCGACGCCGAGGAGAT
The DNA here is from genome assembly GCA_043758975.1 of Planctomycetota bacterium. Classification (GTDB taxonomy): domain Bacteria; phylum Planctomycetota; class UBA11346; order UBA11346; family UBA11346; genus BOG-1363. The sequence goes on from JAYVMM010000708.1 coordinate 400, forward strand.
CGCCGCGCTCGCCACCCCCGCCACGGCGCCGATCCAGACTGACGGCCTGCCGGTGGTGGCGCGCCAGCTGCGCGACGGCAACGTACCGATCGCCATCCTGATGGTCTCGCACAAGACCTCGGAGGAGGCCGCCGCCTTCATCGTCGATGTGCTCTCGCGCTACTGCATGGACCGTCTGCGCGTACAGCTCGAGGTCAGCGAACTGTCGGAGGAGAACCAGGTCCTGCGCGGCGCGATGTCCTACGATGTCAAGCAGCACGACATCCTCACCAACAGCGGGGTGATGAACTCGCTCATCCAATCGGCGGTGCGCGCCGCCGCCTCGACCGCGACCGTGCTGGTGCAGGGCGAGACCGGCACCGGCAAGGAGCTCCTCGCCAAGCTCATCCACAGCCACAGCCACCGCGCGAATAAGCCGATGGTCTCGATCAACGCCGGCGCGCTCAGCCCCGGCCTGCTCGAGAGCGAACTCTTCGGCCACGCGCGCGGCGCCTTCACTGGCGCTGACCACGAGCGCAAGGGACTGTTTGAAGTCGCCAACGGCGGCACCCTCTTCCTCGACGAGGTCGGCGAGATCGGGCCGGAAGCGCAAGTGCGCCTGCTGCGCGTGTTGCAGGAGAAGACCATCACCCGGGTCGGCGACCACACCCCGCTGACCGTCGACGTGCGCATCATCGCCGCCACCCACCGCGACCTGGCCAAGGACATCGAGGCCGGGCGCTTCCGCGAGGACCTCTACTACCGCCTGAACGTGGTGAATCTCCTGGTGCCGCCCCTGCGTTCGCGCCGCGAGGACATCCCGCTCCTGATCAACCATTTCCTGCAGAAGTACAACCGTCAGAACTTCAAGAACCTCGACGAGGTGCCGCGCAGCGTGCTCGAGATGCTGATCAGCTATCCGTGGCCGGGCAACATCCGCGAACTGGAGAACTGCGTTCAGAAGGCGGTGGTGCTCGCGCCCAGCACGGTGTTCGTCGAGGAACTGGTGCCGCCGACCATCCGCAGCTACAGCGAGAGCCTGCCGGCGACGGCGCGCGTGGAAGCGGCGACGGCGCCGGCGATAAGCGTGGTGGAGATGCTGTCGGTGGCGCTCGAGCGCTACGCCGACGGTGCCGGCCCCGACGTCGGCAAGTTCTTCCAGCAGGCCGAGCGCCTGCTCATCATCTATGCCCTCAACAAGGAGCGCGGGGTCAAGCTGCGTGCGGCCAAGGCGCTGGGCATCAACCGCGTCACCCTCGACCGCAAGTTGGTCGAGTACCGCATCAGCGTCAAGCGCGGGCAAGGCGTGGTCGAGGCCAGTGCCACCGCCAATGCCACCGCCAATGCCACCGCCAGCGGCGGCGGCGAGGAGGGCGAGGCGGTCGGCGAGGACGAGAGACCTGCGCGACTGCTTTCGGTCTAGCGGGCAGGATCCTGCTGCAATCGCATCATCAAGGAGGGGTAGGCGCCGTTGAGATTGACCGAAGTTTCAGCTCCTCTGCGCATGCCTCTCGCCCACCCCCGATCCAAAGTGCCTTGCACCATGCATCCAAGGCAGCGGCATCGCTCGTGCCGCCTACCTTCATGATGGCCCGCTTAAGGTCATCCTGCGCCTTCAGCGCCGCCTGGTGGCAGGTCGATGGCAGCATCATGCCGATGTCGTCGTCCATCGCCAGTAACCCTTCGACGATTGCATGCGCATAGGGGTGGAGCAGGGTCACATCCCGCTCAAAGCCCTGCTGATCCAGGGATGCCACGCCGAGCTGCGCGAAATATGTAGATAAGTCCGGGAATCGCGCTGACACCCAGGATGTGGCGATGCACCCGAGCGGCCCCATGTGACCGCCCTTTTCCAGGTGGGCCAGTTCGACGAGAATGGCATCCCTATCGCTCATGAGGAAGCCGATGATACCACGCACAAGCTCGGCCGGCCATGAGGTGGCGCCGAGATCCTGCGAAAGGCTATGTGCGAACCGTATGAAGAGGGCCGCTGCTTGACCTAGTGTCGCCAGCTGATTTCTGACGACATCCTCGAGGTTGGCGGGAGCGGGGAAATCGCCGATCGCTTCCCGATGACCGATGATCTTCGACGAGGCGAAATCGATGATGTCAGCCGGCATGGTCTTTCTCAGCGCTGCGACGATGGTCAACATCCTGGTCATTTTCGCATCGTCTGTCATCGCAATATGCATGGCGGCGATATCAGCCAACTCGGTAAGAACCTCATTGGCATTCCATGATGTCTGCGGCGGGGATGCCGCCACCGCGATCGCTTCCCGCTCAGCCATCATGCGCTCGAAAGCGCCAACTTCTGCATGCAATCGGAACGAGAGATTCAACCCCGCCACCAGGCCATGCGATTCCCATTCCAGGACTTTAAATCTGCTCGTCACCCGGTCGATCTGCGCATGGACGCCTGCAGTGAAGGTGAACAGCCAAGCATCGCCAACCTTGTTATTCTCCAGGAGACTCTGGATCCACAGGGAGAGGATGGACGCCGGCTCCAATAATGTTTTCGCCTGGATGCCATGTGCATTCAGGGAATCGAACCAGCCGAATTGGTAGGTGAGGGTCGTCGGATCGCCCCTTCCTGCGGGGCGGACCTCCCCGAGGTCAAGCTCACGCCCTTTCATCTCAACCAGCACCCAGGGATCGCCACCGTCCATGATCACCGCTCCATGCCCCCTATTGTCCCAAAAAAACAGGCGATGATCGGCGCCCGCAATGGTCACCGTGGACAGACCGTCCTGCTGGGCGAGGTGGTAGCGCATGGCTAAGCCACGGCGTGGGGAGAAAACCATCCTGATTGACGGATGGTGGGGGGGCGAGGCTGCCGTCATCTCCAGAACGAGATCTTCAGGCCCATTCCGCAGCATGTCAGTGAACGATTTCACCAGCCCGAAAACCACCTCCTGCTCCTCCGGCAAGTGCTTGGGGAGATGCGGGATGTTCACGCTCTCCGCAACTGTAATCGTCAAGCGGCAGGCCGGGGATCCGGTGATGGGAACGACCTCAACGTGCTCCCGCGCGAAGCGTCCGGATGCCCGGATCCGCTCCTCGATGCGCGTCGCCTGGAGCTGGGAAAAGGATTCGCCACGCTTGAGATCGAGGAATTGCTCGAGCGCGGCTCGCGCTGTGCCGGCGAGGCCAGCGATGACCACCTCGCCGAGGATGGCATGCGGCCCATGCGCAATACTGAGGATGAGATCGGCAAAGTGGTGCTCGCGGCGCTGGCAGGAGATCCCGACCTCGGCGGATAGGTAGCCCATATTTGCGAGTATCGAAACCACGAATTTTCGCATGCCTTCCGGATCCTGGAAGCACGCCGGCTTCCCAGGACTCCACCAGGACTTCTCCACTCCGGTATAGGCGCTGTAGGAATCCCGCGCCGCGGATGGAACCATGGCATTTTGCGCTCCCGTGGCCAGGGCCACTACGGCGGCGGCCTCATCCGGTTCGAGCCCGTCAATGATGACAGGCCCTGCCAGGTACTGCTGGCCCTCGATTATATCCGTCCTGATGTGGGCGCCGTCCACTGCCGATTTCACCGCTACATCGAGAAATCCTCCGCCCACATAGCAGGAGCTGATCCGCTGGGCCACGAGCGGCGTCAATTGGCCCAGGGGCGACGACGGCCTACTAGCGAGATAGTAGGGCATATCCCACGAGAGTTGCTCGCGGATGGCCGCAGCGGAGAAATGGGCGGTACCGGTGAAAATCAGGCTTTCCAGCCTCCCCAATTCTCCGACCACAGGTTGCTCGGCAGCGGAAAGCGGCAACTTTAGGAGGAGGAGGAGGAGAAACGCCAAAAATGGCACGGCTTGCATGTACCCTCCATCGCAACCCTGAGCCGCTACCAGCGCCTGCTGATCATGCCTGTTCACCCGTGGAATCCCGAGCATAAGCAATCGGCAACATGATTGTTGGGCCGCCACGATCCCACACCAGCGCAATTCCGGGAGCGCCGATCGGATCTCGTGTGGCGCGGTTTGCACGCAGAGGCCAAACCGGTAACACATGAGTTCCGTCTTCAGGCATGTGATTCCCGATGGAGACGGCCATCAATCCTGCAAGGCTTCACGGATTGCCTTTTCGTAGACACCGGCCTCAAGCATTCCAGCCGAATCGGAAAAGGCATGCGACACTTGCTCAACCGTCGTGGTGAAGTTCCCTTGGAATTGCAAAGGTCGAAGATTTCCAACCGAAACCTGGGATGACATTTGATACCATTTGAACGTCAAGCTTCCGGTGGATGGGTGGATCGTCGTCATTTTGTCGCCAAGCCGCTCACGGATCCTCTCCCAAACCGGTCCTGGGCAGACAAAGTACAGCCCCTTATCGCATAGCTTCTCCCTTCTCAGCAAATGCCCCTTATAAATCAATTGGGGCAGAATGCGCTTATTGACATTTTCCCAATTGAAGCCGGCGGTGGTTTTACCCGCGAATGCCGCCCCTGAAAAATGCGCTTCCCATTCACTCCTGTAATTTCCCGTTGTATCAATGGTCTGGACTTCCACCGCGACAAATCTTTCCAACTCGCCAGCTTCATCGATGAGCGCAAGGATCCAATCGACGAAATAGGATCCCTTGGATGCCTGTTTGGGCAAGCGGACTTCCTTGCCCCATTTTTTACCGAAAACCACAACTCTCTTCGTATGCCCAGTTGAAGACTCTGGGGTGGCGGGATGAATCAACGTGCATCCACTGCCAAAGGCATCCATAGCCACATCTTGTAAAATTTGATAGTCGTTTGCATACAGTCTTTGCGGGCAGCAAATCACCGGTGT
>JAYVMM010000709.1:0-3261 GCA_043758975.1 Planctomycetota bacterium
CTGGTCAGCGCCGAGGGCGGGCGCTTGGACGGCGGTGGCTGGTCGACCGGCTTGAGCCAGTCCGGCAGCCCGGCCTCGCCCGCCGGCGGCGACGGCAGGCGCCCCGCGGGCTGCGCTGCCGGTGGCGGCGCCGGTCGCGCGGGCGGCGGCGACTGGCGCGCGCGGGCGGACGACAGCCCCTCACGCTGCCCCTTGCTAGTCAAGCGCGCGTGCTCGACCGCCTCGAGCTCGGACATCACGCGGAAGGGGCCGCGCGACTTGCGCAGCACGTTGGTGGTGCCGGCGAGCTCGACCTCGAGCTCCTCGACGATATCGATGAGCTCGCGCAGGGTGCCGAAGCGGTCCGCCGGGCGCTTGGCGATCATGCGCTGGACCAGGGTATCGACGCGCGGATGGATATTGGGATTGAACGACTTCAGGGTCGGGACTGGATCGTTCTTGTGCTTGAGCATGATCGCGAAGGGCGTGTCGGCATCGAACGGCAGGCTGCCGGTGAGAGCGAGGAAGGCGGTGCAGCCGAGGTTGTAGATGTCCGAGCGGAAGTCGACGTCGACGCCATCGCACTGTTCCGGGCTCATGAACGCGGGGGTGCCCACCCGCACGCCGACATTGGTGACGTCGCGCTCGGCGCCATGGCCCTTGGCCAGGCCGAAGTCGGAGACCTTGCATACCCCGTCGGCGGTGAGCATGAGGTTGTCGGGCTTGATGTCGCGATGGATGACCCCCTTGTCGGCGGCCATTTCCAGGCCGAGCGCGGCCTGGCGCACGATGTCGAGCACCTCGACCTGGCCCATGCTGTACTGCTCATGCAGGATCTCGCCAAGGTCCTTGCCCTCGACGAACTCGATGATCATGAAATAGACGCTCAGCTGGGGTTCTTCGCCGAAATCGTAGATGTGCAGGATGTTGGGATGGTTGATCTTGGCCAGGCTCTTGGCCTCGCGCTCGAAGCGCGAGATGAAGTTGCGGTTGCGCGCCAGCTCGGGCGGCAGCACCTTGATCGCCACACTGCGGTCGAGGCTGAGCTGGCGGGCGTGGTAGACCGAGCCCATGCCGCCCTCGCCGATCTTGCGGTCGATCAGGCAGCCGCGCAGGGCGCGCCCGAGCAAGGGGTCGTCGTTGCCCTGGCGCGGACCGCCGGAGACCACGTGGCCTTTGGCGATGTTGAACGAGGTATGGCACTGCGGGCAGACTTGCTGGTCGCTCTCTGCCTTGCTGGTGAGAAAGCCATGCCCGCACACCGGACAGGTGACCTGGCGCGGCGATGCCGGCGATGCCGGCGATGCCGGCGATGCCGGCGCCGCCGGGATCTCGGCCACGGTGTTTTGCTTGGCGCGATGCTGCTGGGCGTCGCGCTCCATGCGGTCAAAAAGGTCGGGATCGAAGGGGTCGCCGGCAGGCGCATCGGCGACGCGCGCCGGCTTCACCGGCGGCGGGGCTGGCGGCGGATTGGGCGCAGCCACCACCGGTAGCGGCGGTGGGCTGTTCTTGGTCGCCGCCACCCGAGCCGCGATCAGCGGCGAGATCGCTGCGGGCGCCGCGGCATCCCGGCGCGAGGTCAGCGCCTTGGCGCGCTGGGCCAGCTCCGAGGTCTCGTCGGGCGGATATTCGTGGGTGTCCTGGCGCACCCGCCCGCCAGGCACGGTCTGGTTCGCGGCGCTGCTGTCGCCGGGCAAGCCGGCGGTGGCGAAGGCGGCGGGCGCCGCAGGCGGGGGCGGGGGCGGGGCGAGCGGTGGCAGTGGCGGGGGCGCGATGGCGACCGGCGGCAGCACCACCGCTGCGGGTGCGGGCGGTGGCGGCAGGTCGATTGCAGGCGGCTGGGCCAGCGTCTCGGCAGACGGCGGCGGCTCGGGGGTGGGCAGCCAGCGGTGGTTGCAGCGGCGGCAGCTGAGCCAGCCGGAGGACAGCGCGGGGCCGGTGCAGGGTTCGCGGCAGCGCGGGCAGAGCGGGGTGGTCATGGCTGGACCACTCAACTCTCGGGCAGGGTGCCGGATCGCTCCAGGCCGGCGGTGGTGCCCGGGGCGGGCGCGAACAGGTAGAGCTTGACCACCACCGCCGCGACGGCGACGGCAGCGATCAGGACGACGATCAGGACCATGCGCAGACGCTTGCGGCGGCGCAGCTTGGCGCGCAGGCCGGCGATCTCGAGCATCAGCCGGCTTTCCGCCCCGGTGGAGGAGGCCGCGGTGTCGCGCACGTCGCGCAGCCCGCGCTCGAGCAGGTCGAGGCTGGACTTGAGGTCGCCGCGCGCGGCCAGGCCCTTGCTGCGGTTCTGCAGCTCATCGACATGCTCGAGCTGCTCGAGGGTGCGCGCCTCGCGCTCCTTGCTGCGCAGGATCGCGCGCGTGCGCTTGTCGCCCTCGCGATCGGCCAGGCGCTTATACATCTCCGCCGCGTCGCGGTAGTTGCCGGCGGTGAACAGGCGCTGCGCTTCGCCTTCCTGGTCCTTGGGCAGCTGGGCCTCGCGCGCCGGAGCGCGCACCGAGGCGCGCCGCTCGGTGGCCGTCTTCTGCACACGCTCGCTGCCGTGGCGACTGCCCCCGTCGCCGTCGTGGCCGTGGGCATCGGTGGCGGACCGCGGCTTGGCCTTGCCCACCGGCTCGCTGGACGGGGCGCGCGTCTGGTCGCGCGTCGACGGCAGCACCGGGAGCGACGACATCGCCGCGGGCGCCACCGGGATGGCCGGTGGGATCGCCGCCGACGGCGCCGACGGCACCATGGGCAACGGCGGCGGCGCCGGGATGCTGGGCGAGGATTTGCGCAGCGCATTCGACAGCTCGCCGCCCCGGGCGATCTCCTTGGTCTGCGGCTGCACCCCGCCCAGGCCGAGGCGGTTGCCGAGCTCGAGCCAGGCCTGGCGGCAGTGCTCGGCGTCGCGGAAGCGGTCGTTGGGGTTTTTGGCCAGCATTTGCATGACCAGGTCGGAAATCTCGCGCCCCACCGCGGGGTTGAGCTTGAGCGGCGGCGGCGGCTGGTACTCGCGCTGCTTGGTCATGATCTCGAACGAGGACTGGCCGGTGAAGGGCTTCTCACCGGTGAGCGCGAGGTAGGCGGTGACCCCGAGCGAATAGATGTCCGAGCGCCCGTCGAGCTTGCGCCCCATGCACTGCTCTGGCGACATGTAAGCGGGCGTGCCCATGGCCATGCCCACGGTGGTGAGGTCAGTAGTGTCGTTGCGCGTGACGTCTTTGGCCAGACCGAAATCGGCGATCTTGGCCACCCCGTCCTTGGTGATGAGGATGTTGTCCGGCTTGATGTCGC
>JAYVMM010000710.1:0-2124 GCA_043758975.1 Planctomycetota bacterium
CGCCCCGTAGAGCAGCACGTCCTGCTGGTGCACGGTCTGCAGCGCGACCGCCTTGCCGATGGCCTCGATGGCGAGCACGCGGTCCTCGGCCACGTTGCGCTTGCCGGCGACGACGAATTCGGCGAGCGCCTCCTGGGACGCATGGCTGCCCCATTCGGCGTTGATGCCGAGCGCGGCCACCACCGCCTTGCGCACCGCGCCGCTCTTGTCGCCGAGCTCCTTGGCCAGGGCGGCCAGTGCAGCCTCGCCATAGGCGGCGCGTTCCGCCGAGGCGATCGCCATCAGCTTGACCGACTCGCTATGGGAGGCGAACAGCGGCGCGACCAGTGCGCCGGCCTGGGGGCCGCCGACCAGCATGGCGGCGTCGAAGGCCGCTTCGCCTGGGCTGCCGGAGAGGGCCTTGAGCGCCGCCGACTCTTTGGGCGCCAGGGGCAGGATCTTGTTGCGCGAGGCGATCAGCCAGGTCATCGCCTCGTCGTTGGTCGGCGCGTGGCGCGACGGGCCCTGGGCGTCGAATTCGCGGTAGAGGAGGTGGTAGCCATGCGGCTTGGCCTTGGCATAGGTGTCGCGCACCATCGGCGGGTGGGTCGGGGTGTCCTTCAGCCCGATCGCCAGGTAGAGGTTGGGCAGCTCGTCCTCGGCGTCCTTGGACTCGGGCATGAAGCGGAAGCCCCAGGAATAGCCGATCGCGGTGGCGATGAGGTCGGGATGCTCGAGCGCGAACTCGATCGACATGGTCGAGCCCTCGCCCTTGCCGAAATTGTAGACCCGGCGCGGATTGATCGGGAAGGTCTTCTTGGCCCAGGCGATCAGCTCGACGGTGTGCGCGTGGTCGTCCTTGGTGTAGATGTGATCGGTGTGGTGCACCCCGATGACCACGAAGCCCTCACGTGCCTTAAGGCGATCGAGCGATTCCAGCACCGGCGGCATTTCGTCGGCGACGTTGCCGTTGTGCTCGTGGTAGCAGAGGATCAGTCCGAGCTGCTTGGCTGGCTCGGCGGTGCCGGCGGGGGCCATCTCCTTGGGCGTGGCGACGGCGTAGTGCAGCACCGGTTTGCCGGCGGCGTCCTTGATGTCGCCTTCCTCGAAGGCGGCGCCTCGGGCATAGCCGGCGAGCAGGCAGACGGACAGGCAGGCGAGGATGAGGCTGGGGCGTGGCACGATGGAGGCTCCGGACGTGGTGGGGGAGGGCGCGGTGGCGACCGGCAGGGCAGACAGGGCAGGCAGGGGTAGCGGCCCAGGCGGCGTGGACGCGCCGCCTGGACGCTCAGACTGCGAGTTCCTTGAGCGGGCCGGTGCTGTCCGAGAACTTGTCGACCATCAGGCCGAGGCGGGCGAGGATCTCGCCGTGCAGGTTGCACAGCGGGGTCTCCGGCTTGCAGGCGATCAGCCGTCCCGGCTTGAGCGTCTTGCCGCCCTTGCCGGCGAGCAGCACCGGCAGGTCGTGGGGATCGTGGGCGTTGCCATCGCGGATGCCGGAGCCGAACAGCATCATGCTGTTGTCGAGCAGGGTATCGGGGCCCTCCTTGATCGCGCGCATGCTCTCGAACAGGTAGGCCATTTGCTCGATGTGCCAAATGCCGATCTTCTTGTACATCTCCAGTTTCTCGGGCTTGTTCTCATGATGGCTGATATCGTGGTGGCCGCCGGTGACGCCGTTGACGAAGGAGAAGTTCTGCCCGGTCACTTCGTTGCCGAACATGAAGGTGGCGATGCGCGTGGTGTCGGTCCAGAACGCCAGCACGATGAGGTCGAGCATGATGCGCACCAGCTCGGGATGCGAGTTCTTGCGGTCGCTGCCATTGAATTTGTGCGTGCGGTCCTCAAGCGCGGGCAGCGCGTTGAAGGCTGCGGCGGCGATGTGGCGAGGCTCGGAGGCGTGCTTGATCTCGGCCTGGATGCGCCGCTCGACGTCGCGCACCGAGGTCAGGTACTCGTCGAGCTTACGCGAGTCGGCGGTGCCGAGCTTGCCCTTGAGGTTGGCGCCGTCATCCATCACGAAATCGAGGATGCTGCGGTCGTCCCACGGGGTCAGCGCGGTGGCGCGCTTGGCAGCGGCGTCGCCGCTCGCGCCGCCCTGGCCGCGGAACAGGCGGTCGAATGCCTGCTTGGGGTCGAGCTCGC
>JAYVMM010000711.1:0-13282 GCA_043758975.1 Planctomycetota bacterium
TTCGCGCGCGCTCCGCGCGCATGGCGGTGAGCGCCGCCGCGAGCGCCGCACGCAGCGCGGCCTCGCCGGGCTGGCGCTCGAGCGTGCCGACGGCGCCGCACAGCGCGGCGACCTGCTCGAGCGCCGGCGGCGGGGCGCCGAGCTCGGTCGCCAGGCGGTTGAGTTCGCGCCAGCCCTGGGCCAGGCGCTCAAGGTCGAGCGGCAGGGCGCGCGCAGTGGGCAGCTGCACCTGCACGGTGATGCTGCCGCGCATAAGGACGCTGCGCACCTCCTGGCGCACCAGCTCCTCGAGCGCGAGGTCGCGCAGGTCGCCGCGCAGCTGGACCTGGCAACCGCGGTGGTTGACGCTGGCGATCTGCACCAGCACCTCGCCGGCGCCGTCCTGGGCGCGCCCGGCGCCGAATCCGGTCATCGACTGCATGCTGTCCCGCCTGGTGCCGTGCTTACCATGTCCGCTCACATCCTGGTGGTGTCGTGGCGCACCGCCTCGTAGGTGCCGAAGGTGTCCGCCCGCCGCCGCCCCATGGTGAGCTCCTCGTCGATGATCTCGGCAATGCGATTGATCGCCCCGCCCGCGCCCAGCAGCGCGCGGGTGTGGCCGAGCTCGGCCAGGCAGCGCTCGCGCCCCGGCCCTGACCACAGCCGCTCGGTGTGCGCCAGCAGGCGCGGCACGGTCAGCTCATCCTGCATGACTTCAGGGCATATCCTTTTGTCCGCCAGGAGATTGGGCAGTCCGACGTGGGGCGTCCGGAGGCAGTGGCGGACCAGCAAGGCGGTCAGCCGGTCGGTTTTGTAGGCGATGACATGGGGGAGGCCGATGATGCCCGCTTCGAGGGTGGCGGTGCCGGAGGAAATCAGGCCGAGGTGGGCGCGCGCGCACAGCTCGCGATAGCGGCCTTCGACGAGGGGGAAGTCGGTGGCTTCGCGGTAGAGGCTGATGGGCAGCTCGGGGACCTTGGCCACCGCCACCCGCACCCGCCCTTCGTGCGCCGGGCGGCGCGCGAGGAAGGCCTCGGCGGTGTGGTGGAAGGTCGCCAGCAGCAGGCGCACCTCGCGCTCGCGGCTGCCCGGGGCGAGCAGCAGCAGGCGGTCGCGCGGGGCGAGGTGGAGCTCGCCCTCGAGCGCGCGCAGCGCGGGGTCGGGCTGGATGAGGTCGAGCAGCGGGTGGCCGACAAAGTCGGCCTGGCAGCCGAAGCGGCGGAACAGCGGCGGCTCGAAGGGGAAGAAGCAGAGCAACCGGTCGACGCTCTGCGCGATGGTCTTCGCCCGCCGCGGCTGCCACGCCCACACCTGCGGGGCGACGAGATGGACGAAGCGCGTGCCCGCGCGCCGCAGGTCGCGCAGCCGGCGCACCAGGCGCAGGTTGAAGCCGGGGTAGTCGATGGTGAGCACCACCTTGGGTCGACGCGCTCTCACCAGCTGGGCCATACGCAAGCCGAGGCGGACGAAAGTCGGCAGGCGCGCCAGCACCGGGCCCAGCCCCATCACCGCCAGCCCGTCGATGCCCTGCTCGACCTCGGCGCCGGCCTCGCCGAGCAGCGGTCCGCCCATCGCCGCGCACACCAGGTCGCTGTAGCGGCTGCGCAGGCGCGCGACCAGGGCGGCACCGTAGGCGTCACCCGAGGGCTCGCCGGCGATGACGAAGAGGTCGCAGGTGTGCGCCAGGGGCATGGCGCGCAGTGTCCATGCCGGCGGGCGCAAGGGAACCCTCCAGGACGGCAGGGCGCGCCGCGCGCGAGTGCCAGACACCGCCGCGCGCGAGCGTGCGCGCGCCCTTGCCACGCCTTGCTTTGCGCCGTCCGCCGGCCAACCTTCAGGACTGACGGTCACAGGAGCGACAATGGCCAAGCTGGTCTGCCAGACGGGTCCGACTGCGGGCCACGAGTTTCCGTTGACCAAGGATGTCACCACCATGGGTCGCCAGTCGACCTGCGACATCCAGATCCTCGACAACATGTCGAGCCGAGTGAATTGCCAGGTGCGGCGCGACGGCAAGCTCTACAGCTTGGTCGACCTCGGTTCACGCAACGGCACCAACCTCAACGGGAAGAAGGTCACCGAGCGCCAGCTCACCTTCAGCGACCGCATCCGCATCGGCGAGGTCGAGTACCTTTTCGTCAAGGAGCCCGGCGACGTCGAGCTCAAGGACCTGCTGAGCAAGTACGAGGTCCAGGAGAAGATCGGCGAAGGCGGCATGGGCATCGTCTTCAAGGCCAACCAGCGCTCGATGAACCGCATCGTCGCGCTCAAGATCCTCTCGCCCAAGTACTCCTCGCGCAGCCGCTTCGTCGAGCAGTTCATCCGCGAGGCGCGCGCCGCCGGTCAGCTCAACCACCCCAACATCATCCAGGTGCACGACGTCGGCACCGAGAACGACATCCACTACTTCTCGATGGAGTTTGTCGACGGCCCGACCTGCATGCAGGCGCTGCGCGAGCACGGGCCGTTCAAGACCCCCGAGGCGCTGGAGATCATCCGCCAGACCGCGCGCGCGCTGGAGTACGCGCATGGCCAGCGCCTGATCCACCAGGACATCAAGCCCGACAACATCATGCTCGGGCACAACAACACGGTGAAGCTCGCCGATCTCGGCATCAGCAAGACCTTCGACGAGGCGGAGTCCGAAGAGGGTCCCAAGCGGGTGATGGGCACCCCTCACTACATGGCGCCGGAGGCGGCGCTGGGCAAGAAGATCGACCATCGCGTCGACATCTATTCGCTCGGCGCCACCCTCTACCATCTCCTCACCGGCAAGACCCCATACAGCGGCACCAGCGCCACCGAGGTGCTCAAGGCCCACGTCATGGATCCGCTGCCGCCGATCCACGACATCGTCCCCGACGTGCCGGAGGCGGTGTGCGCGCTGGTCGAGCGTATGGTGGCGAAGAAGGCCGACGACCGCTACCCCACCGCCACTCAGGTGATCGAGGAGGTGCAGCGCCTGCAGGCCGGCGCCGGCCTTGGCACCGAGCGCATCGCCGGCGGCGAGACCATGCTGCTGCGGCGCTTCGCCGCCGGCCCGGGCGCGCCAGGAGCGCCGCCCAGCGCCGCTTCCACCACCGGCACCCGCACCCCCCGCCATGAGGACCACGGCACCACCGCCGAGCGCCCGCTGCGGCGCCAGCCGCAGACCATCCCCGGCCTCAGCCTGGCGGTGTCGCTGGCGATCCTCGCACTCATCGGCATGACCGCCTGGCACTTCCTCAGCATGCACGTCAACCAGGAGCCGAACAAGGACAGCGGTCCGGGCGGGGTCAAGATCGAGCCGACCAAGGAGCCGCAGCCGTTGCAGCCGGCGCAAATCGCTGACAATGGCCTTGCCGCCCGCCAGCTCAGTGCGCTCAATGCGCTTGAGGAGAAGCTCAAGGGCGGCGGCGACCAGCTCGACCTCAACGCCCTGCGCCAGCAGGTCGAAGAGCTGATGGGGCAGAAGCTCACGGAGGCGCATCAGGCCAAGGCCAAGGCCCTCATCGAGCGCATCGGCGCCGCGCTGCAGAAGCGCAAGGACCAGGCGGCCGAGCAGGACTTCGTGGTGCACAAGCAGGACATCCAGAAGCTGCTCGATGAGCACAACTACGATCTCGCGCTCAAGCGCATGGAATCGTTCAAGGACAAGGACGAGGCGGTGCTCAAGGATCGCCTAGCCAACTTGCGCGACGACGTGCAGAAGAGCCGCGACGGCTATCTCGGCAACCTGCACGTGCGCGTGCAAAGCGCGATCGCGCAGAAGAACGCCGCCCTGCTCAAGGAGCTGCGCGACCAGCTGCCACCGGCGCTGATCGGCACCCCCAGCGAGCAGGAGATCAACGACGCGCTCAAGGCGATCGAGGACGAGATCGCCACCCAGCAGCAGCAGGTGGTGCAGCAGGTCGCAAGCGAGCTCCAGCGCTGGCACCTGGACAAGGTCGATGAACTGGTGCGCGCAGCGCGCCCCGGCATGGGCAATACCACCGCAGCCAAGCAGCTCGACAGCTTCCTCGACACCGCGCGCCGCCTCACCCAGTTCACCACCGTGATGGCCGACCGCCTGGCCAGCCTCGGGCACAAGCCGCGCTTCCACGGCACCCTCAACCGCTGGACCGATCCCGACATCCTCTCCGCCGATCCCAGCGGGCTCACGCTGCAGCTCGACAACGGCGGCAGCACCAGCGTGAACTGGAAAGACATCCCCGCCGACGCGCTGGCGACCATCGCCAAGCTGGTGCTGACCAAGGACGAGCTCGAGACCTACCGTCCGGCGATCGATGTGCTCGCTACCCTCAAGCCTGCCGGCGGCAAGGACAAGTGAGGCGGCGGCGGACGCCGCGCACGCGCTCCTACCGCCGACCTGGGGGCGCGCGGTGAACGAACCCGCCGACCATAAGTACAAGGGAACGCGCGGCGAGCGCAGCGGCCAGGGCCTCGGGCGCTTGCGCCGCGCCAACAGCAAGACCCCCGCCCGCCAGGGCGGCTGGGAGCGCCACCACGACGTCGACGAGGTCACCGATCAGCTGGGCGCGAGCGCGCGCACCGGGCACGGCGGCGAGACCCTGCTCGCGCGCTTCAACCGCCTGGTCCGCTCCGGTACCATCGGCGCGCCCACCGGGGAGGCGGGCGAGATCTCCGGCGTCGCCGGCACCGCGATCCTGGTGCGCGATAGCAGCGGGCGCGAGCGGCCCTGCCAGATCCGCAACGTGCTCAAGAAGCGCATCGCCGGGGTCAAGAACCCGCTCTGTGTGGGCGACCTGGTGCGCTTCCAGGACGGCGAGCTCGAGGGCGTGGTGACCGCGATCGAGCCACGGCGCAACCAGCTCGAGCGCGCCGACAGCCACAACCGCGCGCTGATCCACGTCTTCGCCGCCAACCTCGACTGCCTGATCATCGTCAGCGCGCTCAGCGAGCCGGATTTCAAGCCGGCGCTGGTCGACCGCTACCTGGTGATCGCCGCGGCCAACCGCATCCCGGCGGCGCTGGTGGTCAACAAGTGCGACCTCGGCGACCCGGAAGCGGCGGTGGCGATCTACCGCGACCTCGCCCTGCCGGTCTTCGCTGTTAGTGCGCGCAGCGCTGGCGGCGAGCTGAGCGAGCTGCGCCGCCACCTCAGCGGCAAGACCTGCGTGGTCGCGGGCCAGAGCGGGGTCGGCAAGTCGAGCCTGCTCAACGCGCTCTATCCCGGCATCATGGCGAAAGTCGGCGCGGTCGCCAACGCCGGCTTCGGGCGCCATACCACCTCGGCAGCGCGCAGCTACGCGCTCGACGATGGTGTGCGCCTGATCGACACCCCCGGGGTGCGTGAGTGCGCGATCACCGGGCTGACGCCGCTTGACGTGGCCCTGCTCTACAGCGATATCGCGGCGCTGCATCCGCACTGCCGCTTCGCCGACTGCAGCCACACCCACGAGCCCGACTGCGCGGTGCTCAAGGCCCTGGCCGCGGGAGAGCTGGCGCGCTCGCGCTACGACAGCTACCGCGCGATCATCGCTGAGGACCTCGCCGGCAGCTGAGGTGGCGCGATGGGCGGCTCTGCC
Organism: Planctomycetota bacterium; assembly: GCA_043758975.1. GTDB lineage: Bacteria > Planctomycetota > UBA11346 > UBA11346 > UBA11346 > BOG-1363. The sequence goes on from JAYVMM010000711.1 coordinate 5,508, forward strand.
GCCTCTGGGAGCACGCGAATTCCTCTACTCTACCCTGGTAACTTCAGGTGATGCATTCCGGTAAGGACAACAGTGTGCCCACCCCAAAATTCATTACACTTTGTGCTTCGAGTAGAGTAGACGAACTTACCCGCTTCGAATCCTGATGACATTGGCGTTCTTCCCATCGCCAATCTACCGACATGGTCTCTATGCGCGCGCCTCGTAGGCGCGCCCGCGGCGCTTCTCGATGTAGTTGATGAAGGCATTGTTCACCACCCGGTAGCCGCCCGGGGTGGGGTAATCGCCGGTGAAGTACCAGTCGCCGGTGTAGCCGGAGATCGCCCAGCGCAGGCCGGCGACGGTCTGGAAGACGATCTTGATTTCGCCATTCCAGGCCAGGTCGCGCGGGCGCACCAGTTCGGAGATCCTGGCCGAGATCTCCTCGTCGCTGAAGGGCAGGTAGATGCGTTTGACGTGGTTGACCGAAGGCGCCTTGGGGTCGGCGGCGTCAGCCTTGCACAGGCGGTAGACCTCGTCGAGCACCTCGTTCTGCCCGCGTTCGCGCAGCAAAGCCACCGCGGCCTCGAAGGCGACGAACTTGCCGAGTTCGCTCATGTCGATGCCGTAGCAGTCCGGGAAGCGGATCTGCGGCGCGCTCGACAGCACCACCATCATGCGCGGCTCGAGCCGGCTGAGCATGCGCAGGATGCTCTGCTTGAGGGTGGTGCCGCGCACGATCGAATCGTCGATCACCACCAGGTTGTCCTCGCCCGGGCGCAGGATGCCGCGGGTGATGTCATAGGCGTGGCTGACCAGTTCGCCGCGGTCGTCGTCGCCGCTGATGAAGGTACGCAGCTTGGCGTCCTTGAGCGCCGCCTTCTCCTGCCACGGGCGAACTGAGAGGATCTGGCGCAGGTTGTCCTTGTTGAGCGTGCCGGAGCCCTGGTGGCGCAGGATCTCCTGCTCCTTCCATTCCGCGAGGTAGGACTCGAGGCCCTCGAGCAGGCCGTAGTAGGCCGATTCGGCGGTGTTGGGGATGTAGCTGATGACCGTGCGCGCGAGGTCGTAGTCGATCGACTTGAGCAGCGCCGGCACCAGCTCGCGCCCGAGCGCCTTGCGCTCGCGGTAGATGTCGGGGTCGTTGCCGCGGCTGAAGTAGATGCGCTCGAAGGTGCACGACTTGCGCTCGCCGGGGGGCAGGATCTCGATCTCGCGCGCCCACACCCCGGCCTCGGGGCGGTGACTGATCACCAGCGCGGTGCCGGGGGTGACCTCCTTGACTGTGGTCGGCGCGACGTTGAAGCAGGTGACCAGGGCGGTGCGCTCGCTGGCGACCGCGACCACATCCTCGTCCTCGTACCAGAAGCCGGGGCGGATGCCGTTGGGGTCGCGCAGCGCGAAGGCGGCGCCATGGCCGACCACCCCGGCCATGAAGTAGCCGCCGTCCCACGAGCGCGCCGCCTTGCGCAGCACGCGCCCGAGGTCGAGCTCGTCGGCGATGCGCGTGGTGAGCGCCTCGCCGCTGAGCTTGTCGCCGACGTGGCGCAGCTGGGCTTCGTTGGCGACGTCGAGGAAGTGGCCGATCTTCTCCATCACCGTCGAGGTGTCGGCCGAGCCGATGGGGTGCTGGCCCATGCCTACCAGCATGTCGAAGATCTCGTCGGTGTTGGTGAGGTTGAAGTTGCCGGCCAGGCTGAGGTAGCGGCTGCGCCAGTTCGAAGAACGTATGAAGGGGTGGCAGACCTCGGTGCCATTGCCGCCATGGGTGCCGTAGCGGAGATGGCCGAGGTAAACCTCGCCGAGCCACGGGTAGTGGCGCAGCAGCGAGACCTCGTCGTCGGCGGTGACCTGGCCGTCGCGGGTCTGGCGCGCGAGGTCGTCATGGACCTGCCGCCACAGGCGGTCGAGGCAGCTGGCGCCGGACTCGCGCTGGCGGAAGTAGAACTGCGAGCCGGGCGGGGCATGCTGCTTGAGCACGCCGATACCGGCGCCGTCCTGGCCGCGGTTGCGCTGCTTCTCCATCAGTAGATAGAGCTTCTTCAGCCCCCACAGCGGGGTGCCGTGGCGTTCGCGGTAGTACGCATGCGAGCGCTTCAGGCGCACGATGGCGATGCCGCATTCGTGCCCGATCGGATCGCTCACCGCCGCCCCGCCAGGCCGCCGCCGTCGCGCACGCTCACGCCGGGCGCGTTCACGAGCCCGCTCCGATGCGGGTGTTGCCGCCGAGGTAGGGCCGCAGCACCGCCGGCAGCTCGACCGAGCCGTCAGCGCGCTGATAGGTCTCCAGCAGGGCGATCAGGCAGCGCGGCAGGGCCAGGGCCGAGCCGTTGAGGGTGTGCAGGAAGGCCGGCTTGCCGCCCTTCTCGGCGCGGTAGCGCAACCCGGCGCGGCGCGCCTGGAAGTCGCCGAAGGTCGAGCAGCTCGAGACCTCCAGCCAGCTGCTGGTGGCCGGGCTCCACACTTCGAGGTCGAAGGTGTGCGCGGCGCTGAAGCCGGTGTCGCCGGTGCACAGCTCGAGCACGCGGTAGTGCAGCCCGAGCTGGCGCAGCAGGCCCTCGGCGTGCGCGCGCAGGGTCAGGAGGTCGGCGTCGGAGCGCTCCGGGGTGGTCAGCCACACCACCTCGACCTTGTCGAACTGGTGCACCCGGGTCATGCCGCGGGTGCCGATGCCGGCGGCGCCGGCCTCGCGGCGGAAGCACGGGGTGTGCGCGGTGTACTTCAGCGGCAGCTGCTCAGCCTCGAGGATCTCGCCGGCGTGCAGGTTGGTGACCGGCACCTCGGCGGTGGGCACCAGCACCAGGTCATCGTCGCGGCAGGTGTAGAACTGGTCGGCGAACTTCGGGAGTTGCCCGGTGCCGACCATCATCTTCGACTGCACCAGGTAGGGCACCGCGAGCTCGGTGTAGCCGTGCACCTCGGTATGCTGATCGAGGAACCAGGCGATCAGCGCCCGGCTCAGGCGCGCGCCTTGTCCGCGCAGGGCGACGAAGCCGGAACCCGAGAGCTTGGCCGCACGGTCGAAGTCGATGATGCCCAGGCGCAGCCCGAGCTCCCAGTGCGGCTGCGGCGCGAAGGCGAAGGCCGGGGGCGCGCCCCAGGTCTCGACCACGCGGTTGGCTCCGGCGTCCCGCCCCATCGGCACCGCGGGGTGGCAGGGGTTGGGCAGCAGCAGCAGGCGCTCGGTGAGGCCCTGCTCGAGGGCGAGGCGGCGCTCGTCGGTCGCCTTGGCCTGGTCGCCGAGCTGGCGCGCGTGCTCCTTGGCCGCTTGCAGCGCGCTGCCATCGCCGCCGGCCCTGGCCGCGCCGGCCGCGCCGGCGATGGCCTTGCTCGCCTGGTTGACCTCGGCCTTGAGCGCCTCGCTGGCGGTCTTCAGCTCGCGCACCTGAGTGTCGAGCGCGAGCAGGCTAGCGACATCGACGTCAGCTCCGCGAGCGGCCCACGTCCTGATGAAGAAGTCGGGGTCCTTGCGGAGGTGGGCGAGGTCGATCATGCGGCGTAACGGCCCTTCTCGGCCCTGATGCGTGGCGGCTGGCGGGCGACCGGCACAGTCTACGGACCCCTCCAAGGGGGCAAGTCCGCGATGGGCACACTCTGACCGCGCGCACTCGCCCTGACGCCGAGGCGCTGCCGGATGCGGCTGTTTTTCCCGGCCTGCCACCGCTAGAGTGCCCTTACCCCGGTAATCCGCCACCCACCCATGTCCCGCCAGCCGCACCTCCCACCATTGTCCCTGCTGCTGCTGCTGCTCAGTGCAGCGGTGTCGGCGGTCGAGCCCGCGCTCGCCAGCAGCGACCGCCCGCCGGGCGGGCACGCTGGCGCGCCTGCCGGCGTCGCGCCCGCCACCACCACCGAGCTGTCGCTTGAGCTGCGCGCGCCGCTCACCACCCTGGCGCGCCTGGCGCTGCCGCTGCAGGGTGGCAGCGCGGTGATCAGCGCGCGCATCCTGGTCCCCGCGGACGCCCCGCGCGACCTCGGGGTCGGCGCCTTCGTCTGCGACCGCCATGGGCGCTGGTTCCAAAGCGCGCGCGGCATCGATCTCAAGCCCGGGCTGCAACTGGTCGACCTCGCGGTCGATGCCGGGACCGGGCTGCTGAGCGAGCCCGGGCGCTGCTCCTGGGGCGCCGTCGAGGCGGCGACCGCGAGCAGCGGCGGGCTGTTCTTCTGGAGCGCGAGCGCCAGCCGCTGCAGCCTGCGCCTGTTCGGCCTCCAGGCGCGCCCGGCGTTGTCCGGGCCGCCCACGGTGGAGCCCGCAGCGCTGCTCGAGCTGACCCCGGACGGCCGCACGGGCGCGGCGGCGGACGCCGCCTGCCATGGCCGCACCGGCGAGCGCTGGAACGTGCTGCTGCGTCCGCAGCCCTTCCCGGCCAACCCCTACGACTCCGACGAGTTTGCGCTCGACTGCCACATCACCGCGCCGGGTGGCGCCACCATCGAGGTGCCGGGCTTCTACCAGCAGGGCATGCGCGCGCGCGACCGCGGCGACCGCGAGGAGCTGATCGCCGAGGGGCCGGGGCGCTTCGCGGTGCGCTACCGCCCGCGCCTGCCCGGGCGCTACCAGCTGGAGCTGGTGGGGCGCTGGCGCGACGGACGCACGGTGACGGTGGCGCTGCCCGCGCTCGAGGTCGCGGGGGCACCCTGGGACGGCTACGCGCGCGTCGACGCTCTCGACCACCGCTTCTTCGCCATCGACGGCGCCTTCTTCTGGCCGCTCGGCCCCAACCTGCGCTCAGTCAACGACCTGCGCGGGCGCGAGCACCTTAATACCGTGTTCACCCCCGACCGCGGCACGCTCGCCTATGACAGCTACCTCGCACGCCTGGCGCGCAACCAGGTGAATTGCATCGAGGTGTGGATGAGCTCGTGGAACCTCGCGCTCGAATGGCGCGCCGACTGGCCGGGCTTCTTCGGCCAGGGACGCTACAACCAGGAGAACGCCTGGCGCTTGGACCGCATCCTCGACCTTGCCTACCAGCGCGGCATCCGCATCAACCTGGTTATCAACAATCACGGCCAGGCCTCGCCTGACAGTGACCGCGAATGGCCTTCCAACCCCTATAACCGCGAGCGCGGCGGCGAACTCGGCGATCCGGCGGAATTCTTCAGCGCGCCCTATGCCCTCGCCGGCCAGGAGCGCCTGCGCCGCTACCTGGTGGCGCGCTACGCCGACCACCCCGCGGTGCTGGGCTGGAAGCTGTGGTCGGAAGTCAATCTCACCGCCGGCAGTGGCGAGGCGCTGCGCGACTGGCACCAGCACGCCGCCGAGCGCTGGCATGCGCTTGACACCTACGGCCACGGCGTGACCAGCCACTGGTGCGGCGACTACCACGTGCCCGACCGCACCATCGTCGCGCTGCCCGGGCTGGACTACGTGTGCATCGACGCCTACCACGGGCCAGACCGCCTGATCGCCGACCTGCTCTATTCCAGCACCCTCGACCCGGTGCCCGGACGCGGCCTGGCGCAGTTCGGCAAGCCGGTGCTGACCACCGAGTTCGGCTGCAACTGGGATGCCGGGCCGGAGGCGCAAATGCTCGCCGAGCACGCCTGCGGACCATGGGCCGCGCTGGTCAGCGGCCATGGCGGCTCGCCCATGCTGTGGTGGCTGGAATGGCTTGACCAGCGCAACCGCTTCCAGCCCTATCGCGCGCTCGCCAGCTACCTCCAGGGCGAGGACCTGCGCGGGAGGGAGGCGCGCACCATCGTGCTCGGCGCCAGCTGCGGCAACACCCAGCTGTGGGCGCGCGCGTGGTCCCGCCCGGGGCGCATGCTCGGCTACCTGCTCGACCCGGCGTGGGGCGCGAGCGGCGCCGGCGAGGGGCCGCTGGCGGGCGCCAGCGTGCGCATCGGCGGCAGCATCGGCGCCGGGACCATGGTGGTGGAATGGTGGGACGCCGATGCCGGCGCCTGGCACCGCCGCGAGACCATCGACCACCCGGGCGGGGAGCTCGTGCTGCATCCGCCGAGCTTCGAGCGCCACCTCGCCTTCAAGCTCTACCGCCAGCCCAAGGGCGGCTGAGGCCGCCGCGCGGCCTCAGGCTGCGCCTCCCGGGCGCTCGCCCTGGCGCTCCCCTTGGCAGAGAGCCAGGGCGAGTCCGATCAGCACATAAGTGGCGTAGCTTGAGGCGCTGTGCCCGCTGAGGTCCTCGAACATGCCGGCGACCAGGCTGGTCACCGTCAGCGCCAGCGCCAGCGCCCAGGCGCGTGGATGGCCGCGGCGCGCGCGCCAACCGGGAAGGAGCGCGCGCCCGAGAAAGGCGAGGTAGAGCGCCGCCGCCGGCACCCCGAAATCGACCGCCAATGAGAGCAGGCTGTTGTGCGCATGCGGAGCGCCGCCCTGGTGCGCAAATTCGTTGTCCTGCTGCGGCAGCACGCGCGCGAAGGCGGCGTTGTAGGAATCGTGGAAAGCGTTGCTGCCGCCCAGTCCGAGCCAAGGGTGCTCGAGGACCTCGGTCGCAGCCACCCGCCATATGGCCAAGCGCCCATCCTCGCCGTGGAGCATGCGCCCGAGGCTGGCCGGTGAGAGCAGCAGCAGCGCGCCGCCGCCCGCCACCAGCGCGCTGATCAGGATGGCGGGCGCGAGCAGGCGCGCGCGCCGTCCGCCCGCCAGCGCCGAACGCACCGCCAGTCCGAAGGGCAGCGCGACCAGCGCCAGGCGGGCGCCGCTGATGACCATGGCGACCAGGGCATAGCCGCGGCAGAACCAGAGCTGCACCGGCTCCAGCCCGCCGGCTATGATGCGCGCATCGATCAGCACCAGCGACACCATCGCCATCAGGAAGCCCTGGGTGAGGTGGATGGGTGCGAAGCCGACGCTCAAATGATAGCGCTCGCCCGCGGAATCGACCTTCCACATCGAGGTGCCGCCGAGGCCGACGGTGAACTGCGCGGTGGCGAGCAGCGCCGAGCAGGCGGTGGTCAGCAGCAGCAGCTGCAGTGACCACCGCCGCAGCGCCGGCGCCACGAAGGCGGCCTGGGCGAGGAACAACGACAGCCAGACGTAGGCCGGACCAAGGCCCTTGGGCAGCTTGGTCGGCGCCTCCATCCAGGCAGGGGCCAGGCTCAGGAGCTGCCAGCCGGCGAAGGCGAGAGCGAGGGCGAAGCCGGGCATGCGCCAGAGCGGGAAGCGCGCCAGCAGGCCGCCGCCGAGCGCGAGAGCGAAGGCGGCGTGCATGGTCGCCAGGCCCAGGCACAGGCAGGGCAGCAGCAGGCCCATGCCTATCTGCAGCATGTACAGGCCGATGCGCCGATGGTGGCGGGCGGGCAGCGCGTCGATGACGGCGACCTCGCGCGCGGGCGACCAGGGCTCTCCAGGGCCGCTCGAGAGCATCGACGCGGTGAGGGGACCGGCCATGGGCGCGCAGCCTGGCGTGCTCCGTCTCCTTTGCCAGGGCTGCCAGGGCTGCCAGGGCTGAGGGCTGCCCGCCGGTGCGGTCCATCAGCGCGCGCGGCGGCTGTTTCCGGCCCGCAGCCAAATCCCTTGACCAGGGTCGGGGGCAAGCTACTTTCCTCCCCTCACTTTCGGTCGTTCAACCGAAGCGTGGGCCGTGGGGCTCACGCTTTTTTTGATCTCAGCAACCCTCTGTCATCCCGAGGCTGCCCATGAATCAGGGCGAATTCCTGCGCCTGGTCGACGCCGCCGCCCGCGAACGCGGTCTGGACAAAAACGTCATCCTCGACCACATCGAGCGCGCCCTCATGCAGGCGGCGCAGAAGCGCTTCGACGCCATTGGCGAGTTCACCCTCACCATCGACCGCGAGACCGGCGAGATTCGCGCCTTCGAGGACGACAAGCC
>JAYVMM010000712.1:0-3104 GCA_043758975.1 Planctomycetota bacterium
GCCGGCGCGCGGCCGCCCACCCTGGCCCTGCCGGCGCTCCTGGCCGTCCGGGGGCTTCTGGCTCCTACGGGGCCGGGGCGCGTAATTGCGCTTGGGGAACTTGCCGGTGGTCATGCCGCGATCCTGCCGGCGAAGCCAGCTGGCACAACCCTTGCCGGCGCCGCAGGCGCCTTTGTCCGTGCCGCCCAGCCATTGCCGGCGGCATGCGCAGGCCCACCCTGGCGGCCATGCCTGACGCCGACGGTATGGCGATCGAGGTGGTGATGACCGTGCTGGCGGTGGTCGGCGCGCGCTGGCTCAACCGCCGCCTGCCGCCGCTCTCCCCGCCCGCCACCCCCGCGCCCCCGCCCGACCCCTACGAGCTCGCCTGGCTGCGCGGCGGCAGCGTCGCCGTGTTGCAGCTGGCGGTCTACGAACTGGTGCGCGCTGGCCACCTCGTCCTGGTGCCTGCGTCCGGCGAGCAGGCGGGGCGGACGGCTCTGGCGCGCCTGGTCAGGCCGAGCGCAGTCGCCCCGGCGGCGGCCCTGGGCGATCCGGCACGCCAGCTCCTGGGGCAGCTCGCTGGGCCGGTCGACCGCGCCCGCCTGCACCGCGTCGCCCCCCTCCTGGCGGGCTGCTGCGCGGACGCCGACCGCGCCCAGCGCGCCACCGGCCTGCTGCTCACTCCGGGCGCGCGCGCGCGCGGCTGGGGCATCACCCTGCTCGGCATGGTGGTGGTGCTCGCCAGCGCCGCCTGGCAGCTTCCGGGCATCCAAAGCGCGGGTGAGGCGCTGGCGCCGGCGGTGTGTGCTGCCGCGGGAATGCTCGCGCTGCTCCTGCTCAGCCGCCCCGATGCCCGGTTGAGCCCGCGCGGACGCTCCTACCTGGCAGCCTGCGCGCGCGCGATCCCGCCCGCCGCCGGGTCACGCCCGGGTGGCGCGCGCTGGACGCCCGCCGCCGAGGGCGGCGAGGAGGCCTACCGCCCTGCCGGATCCGCCCCCCCACCTGGTCTCCTGGCGGTCGCGGTGGGCGGCCTGCCAACGCTCACCGGTACCGTTCACGCCGGGCTGATGGCGCTGCTCGATCCTTACAGCGTGGCGCCAGCGCCGACGTTCGCGGACGAGGATTCCACCTGATCGGGGCGCCTCGGATCGCGGCTCTTGGCAGCTGGCGGCAGACCATAGCGATCAGCGGTAGGCGAGCACCACCGCACCGCCGATCACGGTGGCGCCGATCAGGCGCAGGGCGTGCACCCAGCGCGGCAGGGGCTCCAGTCCGGTGGCCATGAAGCGGTCCAGGGCCAGCACCATCAGCACCGCGGCGACCCCACGGAAGGCCACCACGACGTTCACGCTGGCGACCGCCAGGCGGGGATCGTCGGCGTAGGCGAAGGCGAGGGCGAGGGTGGCCACGAAGAGCGCGAACAGCACGCCCAATGCCAGCGCTCGCACACGGTTGGCGCTGGTCTCGGGGCTGCGCAGCGGCCACCAGGCGAGCAGCGGCGGCAGCCCCATGCTGGCGTTCCACATCGCGATGGCGGCCAGGCGCGCGCCTGGCCCTGCACCATCCATGCCGAGCTTGCCGAAGACGTCAGAGAGCGCCATCAGGGCGCAGGCGACGGACATCAGGGCCACTGCCGCGCCCGGGTGCGGAGCGTGGTGGTGGACCCGTCGTGGCGCCAGCCCGGCGATGGCGATGCCGACGGTGGCGAGGCAGCAGGCGGCGACCAATGCAGGCGGCAGGCTCTCGCCCATCAGCAGCGGCATCAGCAGGATGAGGATGAGCGGCTTGGCGCCGCTGATCGGCACCAGCAGGCTGGCGTCCCCCCACGCCATCGCCTGGTTAGCGCAGACATGGGCCAGGCTGCCGCTGACCCCAGCGGCGATGCACCAGCCCCACGGCAGCGCGGGGGCGCCGAGCGCCAGATAGGCAGCCAGGCCGCACGCCCCGGTCGCCAACAGCGACCAGCGCCACAGGCTCAGCCAGCTCATGTGATAGCGCGCGATGAGCAGCTTGCCGCCGACGAAGAACAGGGCCGAGAAGACGGTGGCGGCGAGGGCGAGGGCGAAGGACATGCGCGGGCGGGCATACCACCAGGAACCGGGCAGGGGTCAATGACCCGTGGTCACCAGATCATTTCAGCTCGATGGGCGGCAGGACCTGGCCGCGGGCGAGGCGAAAGCCGATGAAGTGGCAGCGGGACATGCCCTGGATGCCGCGGCGCATGGTGGTGCGGCTGGCGAAGGGGCCCATGCACCAGGCGCCTCCGCGACCGGCGACCCAGCAAATGGCGCGTCGGCCAGGTCGCTCGAAGGGATCGCTCACCGGCGTTCCCGGATAGTCGCCGAAGAGGTCGCAGGTCACCTGCATGACGTTCCCGCACATATCATAGAAGCCCCAGGGATTTGGGCGCTTGCTGGCGACCGGGCGGGTCCCATCGGGAACGTCGACGACCTCGTACCAGGGCAGATCCTCCGGATCATCGCCGAAGGGGTAGAGGGTATCGGTGCCGGCGCGGCAGGCGTACTCCCACTCGGCCTCGGTCGGGATGCGGTACTCCTCATCCGCCCCGAGGCGCCCCTGCGCGCGTTCGCGTGTGGTCAGAATCCCCGCGAAGCTGACCATCTCGCCATAGGTCACCCGTTCGACCGGACGGTCGTCGCCCACGAAGTAGCTCGGGGACTGCTCGGTGACGGCGCGGAACTGGGCCTGGGTCACCGGACAACGGCCCAGCCAGTAGTCATGCGGGATGGTGACCGAAGTCTGCGGCCACTCCCTGGTCCCCCACCCGACCTTCGGCGCCGGACGGCCCATGAGGAAGGTTCCGGCGGGGACGCGGATCAGGTCCATAGCGATCCCCGGTCCACAGGCCAGTGCCATGGTCGGCAGCGACCGCACGGCCTGCGCGGGCGGTGGCGGGTGGACCGGGGGAGGGGCAATCGATCCGAGGCGGTCATCGATGACGCATACCAAGCGGAAAAAACCACGATGCTCATCCGGAGGGCAGCCAAACCTCCCTGCCCATCCCTTACGCTCCACTCGCTTCCCGCCCAAGAGACTGGACGGCCCCTGGGGGTCGGTTTGATCGGCCACGGGTAGACTGCCGAAAACATCCTGCACCCATT
>JAYVMM010000713.1:0-5576 GCA_043758975.1 Planctomycetota bacterium
GTCACCGGGCGCAGGGTGTCCTCGCCGCGGTCGTCGCTGATGCGCAGCTGCACGGTGGCGGCGCTGGCGCCGTTGTTGACCAGCACCAGCTCGCTACGCGCCGGACGCCCGGCGATGATGCGGCTGGACGGCGGGCGCAGCTGGCGGATACCGACGTCGACCACCGGCGCGTCGGCGCCCGCGATGCGGTGCACTACCACCACCACCCCCGGGCTGGCGACCAGGGCATCGGCGGCGGGGCGCCCCCATTCGCCCTCCTGGAGGTCGCTGAAGATGTGCACCTCGCGCGCCGGGGTGCCGGCATGGGCGAGCATACTAAGCGCACGCCGCAGCGCCGCCGGCGGATCGGCGCTCGCCTCGCTCGCGCCGCACAGCTCGAGCGCGGCATTGAGGCCGGCCTTGTCCGCGCTCAGGCCGGTGCCGGCGTTGAGCGCCGGGTCGTCCACCGCCGGCACCACCGCGGCGAGGTCGGCGGGGCTCAGGGCGGCGATCAGCGCGCCCGCGCACTCGGCGGCATGGCGCAGGCGCGCCCGCCCGTCGCTGGCGGCTGCCGCCATCGAGCCGGAGTTGTCCAGCACCACCACCAGGCTGCACTGCCCGCCGCCGCCGAGCGCGGGCAGCTGGGGGCGGGCGAGGGCGAGGATGATGCACAGCAGCAGGGCCACGCGCAAGGCGAGCAGCAGGAGCTCGCGCAGCTTGCGCCGCGCCTGCAGGTTGGGTTCGATGCGCAGGAAGAACATCAGCGAGGAGAACGGCAGCGGCTTCTTGCGCACCTTGAAGAAGAGGTGGAACACCACCGGCGCGGCGGCGAGCGGCAGCAGGGCGAGGAACCAGGGCGCGATGAAGGCCATCACGCCACCGCCTTGGCGAGAAGGCACGGACGCGGGCGCGGTGACGGCCGGGTGGGCGTGCGCCGGGGTCTCATATCCACGCCATCCCGTTGCGGATCGCCTGGTCGACCGGCACCGTGGTGTCTGCGAGGTGGTAGCCGGCTGCCGCGTTGGCAGCGCCGCGGCGCAGGGCCTCGACGTGGCGCTGCACCTCGCGCACATAGGCGGAGCGGAACTCGTCGATCTCCACCACCACCCGCTTGCCGGTCTCCATCTCGTTGATCTCGACCACCCCGTCGAAGGGCAGGGTGAGCTCGGCGCGATCGAGCACGTGCAGCAGGGTGACCTGGTGGCCGGCGTGCGCGAGGTGGCGCACGCCGCTGAGCACCAGCTCGGCATCTTGGAGAAAGTCCGAAATCACCACCACCATGCCGCGCGGGCGGTCGGAGTCGGCGAAGGCGTGCAGCACCTGGTCGATCTTGCCGCCGCCCTTGGCGGTCAGGCGCTCGAGCCCGCGCAGCAGCGGACGCAGCCCTTCGTAGCTGCCGGCGTCGGGGAAGCCGGCGTCGAGGTGCTCGGAAAAGCCATGCAGCGCGACCACGTCGCGCTGCTTGACCAGCACATACATCAGCCCGGCGGCCAGGTAGCAGGCGTGCTCGAGTTTGGAGTAGGGGCCGCCGGCGCGGAAGGACATGCTCTCCGAGGTGTCAAGCAGGAGATGCACACGCAGGCGGGTCTCGTCCTCGAAGCGCCGCACCAGGTAGCGGTCGCTGCGCGCGTAGACCGCCCAGTCGATGCGGTGGATGGGATCGCCCGGGGCATAGGCGCGGTAATCGGCGAACTCCACCGACGAACCGTGGTGGCGCGAGCGGTGCTGGCCCTGGCTGCCGCCGGGCAGGGGTGCGCGCACGCCGATGCTCACGCCGTCGAGGCGGTCGGCGAGGTGGGCGGGGAGGAACTGGTAGGTCGGGATGGTCGCCATGGTGCGGCTGCCTGGCCGGGAGGCGTCAGTACTTGGGCTCCTTGACCGCGGCGAGCACCCGGCGCACTACCTCGTCGGGGTTGATGCCCTCGGCGCCGGCGGCGAAGGTGCAGAAGATGCGATGGCGCAGCACCGGCAGGGCGAAGGTGCGCACATCGGCGCAGGAGACGTTGGCGCGCCCGTTGAGCAGCGCGTGCGCCTTGGCCGCGAGCAGCAGGCACTGGCCGGCGCGGGTGCCGGCGCCCCAGCGCACGTACTGCTGCACCCAACCCTTGTTCTCCGGGATGCCGGGGCGGGTGGCGCGGATGATGTCGGTGGCGTACTGCGCCACATGCGGGCTGACCGGCACCTGGCGCACGAGGTGCTGGAACTGCAGGATGGCTTCGGCAGCGAGCACGCGCTCGACCTCCCAGGCGAGGTCGCGGGTAGTCTCGAGCAGGATGCGCTGCTCGTCGGCGGCGTTGGGATAATCGAGCGCGATGGAGAACATGAAGCGGTCGAGCTGCGCCTCGGGCAGCGGGTAGGTGCCCTCCTGCTCGATCGGGTTCTGGGTCGCGAGCACGAAGAACGGGCGCGGCAGATCGTAGCTTACCCCGGCGGCGGTGACGCGCTTCTCCTGCATCGCCTCGAGCAGCGCGGCCTGGGTCTTGGGCGGGGTGCGGTTGATCTCGTCGGCGAGCAGCAGGTTGGCGAAGATCGGCCCCTGCTTGAAGCGGAAGCTGCGCGCGCCGCTGACCGGATCCTGCTCGAGGATGTCGGTGCCGGTGATGTCCGCCGGCATCAGGTCGGGGGTGAACTGCACGCGCTTGCAGCTGAGATCCAAGGTGCCGGCGAGCACGCGCACGATCAGGGTCTTGGCCAGCCCGGGCGCGCCGATGAGCAGGCAGTGGCCCTGGGCGAAGAGCGCGACGAGCAATTGCTCAAGCACCGCGCGCTGGCCGATGACGATGCGCTCGGCCTGCTCGAGGATGCGCTCGCGCGCGCGCCGCAGCTCCTCGACCGCGGCCTCCTGGTCCTTGAACTTCTTGCCCGCCATCGGCGTCGTCTCGATGGTCGCCTTAGCGGCGAGGAAGCGCAGGCGCAGCTTGCCGAGCCCGAACACCGCCCCGTGCTCGAGGCGCAGGACGGTGAGCGCGCGCCCGTCGATGGTGATCGGCTTGGCCGCTTCGAGCGCGCGCAAGGTCCAGGCGCCGTCACGGTGCTCGAGCGCGGCATGCTTGCCGGCGAGCTCGCTGTCGCTCAGGCGGATGCCGCAGTCGGCGTCGCTGCCCACAGTCAGGCGCGGCTTGTCGAGTACTATGTCCTGGCTGGGCTTGTCACCGTCGATGAGCTGAAGCTTGTCGGGCATGATCGGCCTTGTCGCGAGCGGGGTGGGTGCGGGGCGGGCGGGGCGGGCGCGGGCATCATCGCCCCGCCGCCGCCCCCGTCCATCCCGCCGCGCGCGCGCTCACAGGCGGGTGGCGGGTGGGCAGGGCGCTAGTGGGTCACCGCGTACATCACCAGGTCCATGCCCAGCTTGAGCGCGGAATCGCTGTCGTAGGCGCGCGCCAGGGGATACTCGCAGCCCGACCAGCCGGCCTCGAGATCGTAGGGGCTGTAGATCACCCGCAGGTCGCCGCCGACCTGGATGCCCTCAAGCACCGGCGCGGTGAGCCCGGGCTTGGCCGCGAGCACCGCCGGGGTGTAGCGCACGGCGTCAAGGTGGAACACCGAGCTGAACAGCGCGTGATCGGCCGGGATGGGCGCGAGCTTGACCTCGGGGAAGACCTTGCCGAGCTCGCGCCGCACCGCGCTGTCGAAGGTCTTCAGGCCAAGCCCGTTGTTCACTACCAAGGTGCCGCCGCCGTCGACGAAGCGGCGCAGCGCGCCCGCCGCCTTCTCGCTGAAGGAGAAGTCGTCGAGCCCGGTGAGGTAGAGGAAGTGGAAGGCACCGAGGTCGTCGCGCGCGGGATCGACCGCCACCCGCTTGAGGCTGGCGCGCACCGCGAGGTCGTGGTTGACCTGGCGCAGCAGCGCGGCGGCGGCGCCGGGATGGACATTCCACGCCCCCTCGTGCACCAGCTGGGCGAAGACGAACTCGTCGGTCGGTGCCTTCTCGTCCGCCGCCCCGAACAGCTCGGGCTTGGCCTCCTCGACTCCGACATGGCTGTAGCCGATGGCGTAGGCGACCAGGTTGACCCCGATGCGCACCGCGGAATCGACGTCGTAATAGACCGCCTGCGGCAGCAGCGGCACCTCGCGCTCGTCCCAGCCGCAGCCTAGCCCGAACTTCGACACCAGCACGCCGACGCGGCAGCCGATGTAAAGGCCCTCGAGCTCGGGCTTGGTCGAGGGGTTGTTGCGTGGGAAGCGCACCTTGTCGACGTCGGCGGCGATGTGGTAGAGCGGGTGGTCGGCGGGGATGGGGCGCAGGCGGTCGTTGGGGAAGGCGTTGGCGAGCGCGCTCTTCACCGAGTCGTAGAAATAGGGCGAGCCGGCGACCGAGTCGAACACCACCATGCCGCCGCGCAGCACGTAGGCGCGCAGCCCGGCGAACTGCTCGGGGCTCAGGCGCAGGGTGCGCGTGCCGCTGACGAACAGCACCGGCAGCTGCTCGGGGTCGCCGTTGAAGGAGGCGAGGTTGACGGTGTCGGCGCCGTAATTGGTGCCGAGCAGGCGGCTGCCCTTGCTCATCAGCGCCTGGAGGTCGCCCGGGCACAGGTTCCAGTCCGAGACCTCGGCGGCGCCGCCGCCATCGTAGGTGAAGGAGGCGGTCTCGCCCCACACCACCTTGCCGATCAGCTTGGGCGCCGAGGGCTGCTTCTTGCGCTCGCTGCGCCGTAGCGGCGTCGCCGGCAGCGGCAGCGGCGGCATCGACTCGCCGCCGGCGATGCGCTTGGGCGCGGCCTTGGGCGGTGGCCCGAGCGGCACGAACCAGTCGTTCTCACTCTCCGCCAGCACGGTGCCAGGTGCGCCGGCGAGCAGCAGCAGGGCGGTCGCTGCCGGCAGCAGGCGGCTGAGGATGAGGTGGCGGCGGCGGAGCAGCGCGCGGACGGCGGGTAGGCTGGGCGGCTGGCTCATGGGTGCGCTCCTCGCGCCACCGCCAGGTCCTTGACCCGTGCGGCGGCCTCGCTGTAGGGATGGTCGGCGATCAGCTGCTTGGCCACCACCGCCGCCTCGGCCGCCTGCCCGGCGGCGAGGTGGGCCTGGACCAGGGCGAGCAGCACCTCCGGACGCCGTGCATCATCGGGCGCGGCGAGCAGCATCAACCGGCAGGCGCTCAGCGCGAAGGGGATCTCCTTGCGCGCGATCCACACCGCCGCCAGCAGCAGTCCGGTCTCGGTGCCCATGCGCTCGAGCGGGGTCTCCCACTCGATCGCGCGCACCACCCCCTCGGCGGCGTCGAAGTCGCCCTGGCGGATGTAATCGCGCGCGGTCTCGATGCGCGTGCGCCGCAGCAGGGCGTAGCGCAGGTCGCCCGGCCCGGCGGCGGTGCCGGCGGCGAGGTAGCGTGCGCGCGCCGGTTCGACCAGACCGGCGGCGAGCAGGGCGTCGCCCTGGTACATCTTGAGCAGGCGCTGATCGTCGCCGCTGAGCTTCTCCGGCGCCACCGCCTCGAGCTGGGCGCGCGCCCCGGCGGCATCGAACCAGGCGTGGATGAGCAGCCCGCCGAGGTGCAGCCGGGCCTGGGCAACCAGCTCGGGCGGCGCCTGGTCGGCGACCGCGCAGGCGACGAGCGCCTCGCGGGCCGCCTGGTACTGGCGCACCTCCTGGTGCTGGAAGTG
>JAYVMM010000714.1:0-1824 GCA_043758975.1 Planctomycetota bacterium
GCGTGCGAGCCGGCGCGGCGCCCGCCACCGGGTTGCCGGCAGGCGCCTGGCGCCGGGCCTGGCCGGGGCTGCTCGGCACCACCCTGTGCGGGCCGTTCCTGGGCATGATCGGCTACCAGATCGCGCTCAGCGGCAACAAGGCCGGGCCCGTGCACGCCACCCTCGCCATCGTGCCGATCCTGATCATGCCCTTGGCCTGGCTGCTTGAAGGCGACCGCCCGACGCGCTGGGCGGTGGCGGGCGGCGCGATCGCGGTCGGCGCTGCGGTGCGCATGGCGCTGATCCACTCCGGCTGAGGCAGATCCGCGCTAACGCGCTAGCGCGTGCGCGGATCGAGCCAGAGCAGGGCGAGGTCGGCGATCAGGTTGAAGGCCACCAGCAGTACCGCGTACTCCAGGGCCGCGCCCGCGACCAGGGTCCAGTCCTGCTGCAGCGCGCCGGCGACGAAGAAGTAGCCCAAACCGGGGATGGCGAACAGGCTCTCCACCACCATCGAGCCGGTGAGCACCTGCGCCGCCGCGGTGGCGCAGTAGGCGACCACCGGGCCGACCGCCGGACGCAGGGCGTGCTCATAGACGATGCGGCTCTCGTCCGCGCCCTTGGCGCGCGCGCTGCGCACGAAGTCGGCGCCGAGCTCCTCGATCAGGCTGGCGCGCGCCAGGCGCGCGATCTGCGCCGCCAACGGCAAGCCGAGGGTGAGCACCGGCAGCAGCAGCGCCGAGGCGCTCTCGACCCCTCCGGCGGGCAGCCAGCCGAGGCCCAGGCTGAACACCAGCAGCAGCAGCGGGCCGATGATGAAGTCGGGGGTGCTGATGCCGAGGGTGGCGAGCAGGCGCAGGCCCTGGTCGCCCAGCTGGGCGCGCGCGGAGGAGGCGCGCGCCGCGCGCGCGGCCAGGGTGCCGGCCCACAGGCCGAGGAAGATGCCGACCAAAAGCGCGCCGCTGCCCACCGCCAGCGACACCGGGGTGGCGCGCGCCAAGAGGCCGAGCACCGGCTGGCCATGGGCGATCTTCAGGCTGTAGCCGAAGTCCCCGCGCAGCTTGTCGCACAGGTCCTGGAAGTACTGCACCAGCACCGGCTGGTCCTGCCCGTAGAGGTGCTTCAGGCGCGCCACCGCCGCCGCCGGCAGCTCGCGGTCGCCGGCGAGGTCAAGCCAGGGGTCGCCAGGCATGGCGCGTAGGGCGGCGAAGGTCAGCAAGTGGACCAGCCACAACACCACCAGGCCGGCACCCAGGCGCCGCAGGAGGAAAGCGCTCATCGGAGGCATTCCAGGGCGCGCGCGCGCGGAGACAACCATTGGCCTGCCAAGGCCCTGGACCGGCGGGCGGTACAGCCATGACTGCGGGTGGGCGCCGGCAATGGACGCCGACGGAGGCGCCGCCATGCTCCCGCCATCCCCCTCGTCGCCGGCCTGGGCCCATGCGCGCCGCACACCATCAACACCGCCGCCACCAGAATGTACAAAATATTCCCTGTGGAAGCGCTACCTCAATGAGGAATCCCATGCCTACACCCCGCCGCCCGCTTGCTGGACTCCTGCTGCTACTGGCCGCCCCACTGGGCGCCGCCGATACCGCGCCCGGGCTGATCGGCGAATACTTCGCCGACGCCAAGGCCTACCCCAGCGAACTCAAGCAGGCGCCGACCCTGGTGCGCATCGACAAGCAGGTCAACTTCGCCGCCGTCACCGGCGACTTCTACAAGAGCAAGCTCAACGAGAACTTCACCGTGCGTTGGAGCGGCACTCTGCACGTCGAAAAGGCGGGCGAGTACCAGCTGGTCACCGAGTCGGATGACGGCTCGCGCCTGGCCATCGACGGCAAG
>JAYVMM010000715.1:0-2229 GCA_043758975.1 Planctomycetota bacterium
GCTTCCGGGTGCGCCACGTAGTCGATGACGACGGCGGCGCCCTGCTTGGCAAGCTCCAGGACGATCGCCATGCCGATGCCGCTATTGCCACCGGTGACGATGGCGACTTTTCCTTGAAGGGTCATGGTGTTCGCTTTCTGCTGGGTAGGTGGTGCGGCAGAGCCCGTGGCCCGCTACTAGCGGGGAGCTGGGCGGTGCAGCGGGATGACGAAGACGGAGAGGATCGCCATGATGAGCCCGAGGATGCTGCAGCCGCCGAACAGCGTACCCATCTCCGCCCCGGTCCAGGCCTGCAGGGGGCCGATGCCGAAGGCGGCGATACCATAGCCGATCTGATAGGCGGCGATGAGGCGGCTCGCGACGGTGGTGGAGATGGCGGCCATCGAGGTCTGGGCATGGCTGATGGTCAGCGGCAGGAGGGCCGAGCAGCCGAAGCCGGCGAGCGCGAAGACCGCTATGCCGGCCTGGGGATCATGCTGCGGGAGCAGGGCGCATCCCAGGAAGGCGAGCACCACGACCCAGGGCAGGATGCGGTAGATCAGCGCTCCAGGCAGCCAGCGCTCCACCGCTCCGCTCAGCAATCGTCCGCACATGACCAGCCCCCAGAAGGCGGTCAAGGCCAGCGCCGCGACCGTCGCGTCGGCGCCGGTGCGAGTGGTCATGTAGACCGGTGCCCAGGTGGCGTTC
The DNA here is from genome assembly GCA_043758975.1 of Planctomycetota bacterium. Lineage (GTDB taxonomy): Bacteria > Planctomycetota > UBA11346 > UBA11346 > UBA11346 > BOG-1363. Next base: position 688 of record JAYVMM010000715.1, read on the forward strand.
ATGGTTTCGCACATCCCGTAGAGGCAGGCGAAGGCGGCGAAGAGCCAGAAGCGGCGCGGCAGCGCCCCGGAGCTGCCGGCCTGGCCCTGCTGGTCGCCGGCCGGCCCTGCTCCGATGCGCTGGGGCAGGCTGACGAGGAGGAGTCCGAGCAGGAGCACGCCGACCAGGAGCGGGAGGGCCCACCAGCAGCCGGCAGCGGTGAATAATGCGATGAGGATGGGCGCCAGGACGGTGCCCAGGCCGAGCAGCGCATTGAGGATAAGGACAGCGCGATTAGCCGATGTCGGGAAATAGCGGGCAGTCACGACATTGAGCGCGGGAACCGTCCAGCCGAAGGCGAGGCCCATGCTGGCGGTCGCCGCGAGCAGGATGCCATAGGCCAGCCCATGGCGATGCATCACGGCGCTGCTGAGCAGCAGGAGGGCCATGGAGAGGACATCGGCACCCAGTCCGAGCAGGTAGGCGCGGCTCGGGCATAGCGCGCGGGTCAGGGTGCCGCCGAGCAGGGAGGCGGCGATGGCCATGAGGGCGAGGGGCACGAACATGGCGCCAAAGGCGGTGCGTGTCAGCCCGTAGCCGGTCGGCTCCATCAGGATGCTGCTGGCTGCGGGGAAGGTGACCAAGGCCAGCCCCTGGGCGACACCCACGGCATAGACGGTGATGACGGCACGCTGCTGCTCCATGGCTGGGCCCTAGCGCATGCGCTGGAGGATGTGGTCGCCGACCCGCAGGGCATTGGCCATGGCGGTCAATGAGGGATTGACCGCGCCGATGCTGGGGAAGCAGCTGGTATCCACGACGTAGAGGTTGTCGAGCTCATGGGCTTTGCATTGCACATCGAGGACGGAGGTCCGCGGATCGCTGCCGAAGCGGCAGGTCCCCGACTGATGGCCGGTCCCGGCGAGGGGAATGGTCTTGCCCACGTAGAGGCTATGGGGGAGGAGGTGGGGATGCATGTCCATGTGCTCAAGCATGTGCTGCAATCGGCTCCGGAGCTTCGCCAGCGCACCCAGGTTGGTGCATTCGTAGTGGAGATGGATCGCCCCCGCGGCATCGATGGTGATGCGATTCTGGGGCAGGGCGAGGTCCTCGCTGGTCAGCCAGAAATCCGTCGCGTGGCGGGCGATCATGTCGAGGGTGAAGCCGGGCACGACCCAGGGCGCATCGCCCTGGAGCATCGGCCCCCGTGATTTCCCGATCATTTGGATGTTGCCCAGCGGCAGTTCGCTCGCGCCATCCCTGAGGTAGAAATCATTGATGGTGACGGTCTTCTGGAACCGGGTGTGGTTCTCCTTGCGCGCGATCGCCATCAGCGCAAGCGAGTTGTGGAACATGTAGTTGCGGCCGACCTGATCGGAGCCGTTGGCCAGGCCCTGCGGATGCTTGCCGTCGGCCGACATCAGCAGGAGGCGGGCCGAGTTGGCCGCCCCGCATGAGACGATGACGATGCTGCCGGAATACTCCTCGCGCCTGCCCGCACGCAGGCAGTGGACCACGGTGACCTCCCGCCCGCTCGCGCTGGTGGCGAGCCGGACGACCTGG
>JAYVMM010000716.1:0-6904 GCA_043758975.1 Planctomycetota bacterium
GGTGCACCAGGACAGCGGCACCACCCAGGTTTCCCACACCGAGCCCGGGCATGCCTTCCTCGCCTCGACCGATGAGCGCTTCCGCCCGGTCAATACGTACAGCGGGCCGCAGGGCGAACTCTACATCATCGACCTGCACAAGGGCATCCTCCAGCACCGCGCCGCCATCACCCCTTATCTCAAACGCCAGATCCACGAACGCCACCTCGATGACGAGAACCCCGGCGGCTACGGGCGCATCTACCGCATCACCGCCAGTGCGGGCACCACCCCGGCGGCCTGCCCGCCGCTGAGCGGGCTCTCCGGGCCGGAACTGGTCGGCTATCTCGCCAGCCCGGTATCGTGGCGGCGGGAGACCGCGCAGCGCCTGCTCATCGCCCAGGGCGGCACCGGCGCGGTGACGGCGCTGAACGCGCTCGCCACCACCAGCGACAACCCGCTCGCGCGCGTACACGCGCTGTGGTCCCTGGAAGGCCTCGGCCAGCTGAACGTGGCGACTCTGCAGGCGGCGGCCAAGAGCCCGTCCGTGCGCCTGGTAGCCGAGACCATCCGCCTGGCCGAGACCTTCGCCGGCGGAGCGCAGAACGAGGCCGCCGGAGGGTTCGTTGCCGGACTCGCCGGCGGTGCGGGCGGCAGCGCGCCGGAGGTCGTGCTGCAGGCGGCGCTCTCCGCCGGACCGCTCGCAGTCGGCGGCAGCGCCGCGGCCTGGAAGACAGTGGTGGAGATCGCCACCCAGCACGGCGGCGAGGCCCTGGTGCGCGACGCCCTGCTGTCCGGCCTGGGCGGCGGCGAGGCCGAAGCGACGCGCCGGCTGGCCGGGGCGGCGAAGGCGGACAAGGAGCTGCTCGCCGACTTCGCCGCCGCCGCCAGCGCGCGCGCAGGCATGAAGCCGCCAGCTCTCTCACGTGCCCCGGTGCCGCTCCTGGTCCAATCCGGCGGCGAGGTCGCGGCCAAGCCGCGTCCGGCGCTGTCGCCAGGGCAGGGCAAGTTCCTCGAGATCTGCGCCGGCTGCCATGGCCCGGAGGGTGCCGGGCTATTCGCCCTCGGCCCCCCGCTCGCCGGTTCGCAATGGGTGCTGGGCCAGAAGCAGACCGCCATGCGCATCGTCATGTGCGGTCTGAGCGGTCCGGTGGAGGTCGCGGGCAAGCGCTACCAGACCCCCGACATCCTGCCGGTGATGCCGGGCCTTGCGCCCAACCTCAACGACGCCGAGATCGCCGCCGTGCTCACCTTCCTGCGCACCAGCTTCGGCAACAAGGCCGACGCGGTGAGCGCGGATGAGGTGCAGGCGGAGCGCAAGCAGCTGAACGGGCGTGGCATCCCCTACACCGCCGAGGAGCTCGGCGGCCAGGCCGCTGCGCACTGAGCACAGGGAACGCTCTGCTGCGCGCACCGCGCGCACATGCGGAGGATGGTGCGGCGATCAGCTCGGAGGGTCAGGGCGCCGGGCGCAGGGCCACGCCATGGACGTAGAGATTGAGATCGTACTCGTTCTCCTTGTACATGTCGTTGAGGAAGGCGATGGAGACCTTGTGGTCACCGGCCTTGAGGCCGGGCGCCTTGACCACGTACTCCTTGGCCTCGACCGCGGTGAGGGTGACCTCGGGATTGATCACCTGGCCGTCGAGGGTGAGCGAGAACTTGGCCTTGATGCCCATCGCCTCGTCGCAGGCGGCGCTGATCGCGAACTCGTAGTCGCCGTCCGCCGCCACCTTCATCGGCAGCTCGATGGCGCCGTTGGAGTAGAGGAAGAGGCGGCTGGCGTTATCGTCGTAGCCGAAGTTGGCGGAGCTCTCGGTCGGACCGACGAACTTGGCGAGATCCAGGGTTACCGGCTTGGCCGCCGGCTTGGGTGCGGCGGGCAGCGCCGCGGGCACCGCCGCGGTGGACGTGCTCGGCACCGACGGGGTCGAGGGCGCGGACGCAGTCGACGGCACCGCGGGCTTGGTGGGAACCGCCGCCGCGCGATCGCTATCGCCCATGCAGCCAGCGAGGAGAGCGAGCGGGAGCACCAGGAGGGTCAGACGCATGGTTGGATCCTTTGCGCAAAGAACGCGCGGCGCGGGGGTTGGTGACCGGAATACCGCAAGCGTTTGCGACTGCCAGCCCAACGTACACCAGCAGTGATCGGCGTGTGGGGTTCAGCCGGAGCGGGCCCAGGCCTGCCGGCCACACTCTCACCCGCCCTCAGCGCATGGATTGCGACCGACTCGGCAGGAGCGCTCGCCTGCGGGCGAGCGCTCCTGCCGCGGCGCCGCTCAGGGACTGCCATTCGCCGCCGGCTTCCAGACGAACATGATGGTCTTGGCCCGGCAGTCCTCCTCGAGCAGGACGACGTAGCGCCCGTCGGCGAGGTGGCGGGCGTTGGCCGAGTACTCGAGGTCGAGCAGGCCGATCTCGCCCAGGGCATCCTCCGCCGCGAGGTTGCCGGCGCACCGCCCGTCGCTCAGGCGCAGGACCTTGACGAAGGCGTTGTGCAAGGCGTCGGCGGCGAGGCCGCGGGTATAGGGTACGAAGCAGTAGTCGCCGGCGAGGTCGAAGCCGATCGGCTCGTGCGATTCGTGGCCACTGGCGCCGTCGTCCAGCGGCAGGGTCACCGTCCAGCGCAGGGTCGGCGTGCCGTGCAGGGCATGGTCGTAGGCCGCCAGTACCGGCCCCATCGGCTTCCAGTGCTGATGCTTGGCTGCACCCTTGTTGCCGCCGACCACCAGGAGGTCGTGCTCAACATCGTAGTTGGCGCGGCGCATCTCGTCGAACTCGGGTGGACGCTTGAAGATGAAGGGCTTGGCCCAGTCCCACTGCGGCAGGCCGCCGGGGGACAGGCCGGTGAAGGCATAGGCGCGGAGCTCGTCGCCGAAGCCCCACCAAATGCGCCCGCTGAGGTCAGGGTGGAGCGGGAACATGCCCTGGACGTTGTTGCCGTCGCGCTCCAGGGGTGAGAACTCCCCCGCCTGCATGGCCCCGTCGCCGTTCTGGTCCTGCCAGCGCCAGCCGCCCTTGCGCGGCGCCGCCGCCGGCCACGCCTTGCCGCCGTCGCGGCTGAACAGCGCACACGGGATGGCGATCTCGCCCGCGGTCGCCTGGTCGAAGCGGTAGACCGCGAGATCCGGGGTGGTCATGCCGGTGGTGAACAGGAAGGGCTTGCCGCCGAGCTCGCGGACCCAGGCGTTGCTGTGCCCGCCATGCACGCGCGCATCGTCGGGATAGCGCCGCGGGTCGCAGGTGTAGGCGCGGTAGGTCCACTGCTCGCCACTCGGCTTTGAGAGGTCGATGGTGTAGATCTCCTCCTTGGTGTAGATCGTCATGGTGCGCGGATCGAGGTCGGGCAGGTCGACGAAATGCAGGCCGAGGCGGAACCAGCGCCGCTCGAGCGTGCCGGTATAGGACTCCAGCACGGTGCCGCCGCCGGCGGTGGCGCCGTCGCTGGCGACGTAGATGTTGCCGGCGCCGTCGCAGCCCACCCCACGCGGGCGGTTGAAGCGCAGCGGCCCGGTGGCACCCGGAACCGGGCCGGCGAACACCCCGCCCTTGACCCCGATTGCACCCTGCAGGCGCGGTCGACCTGCGGCGAGGCCGTCGAGCACCTGGATCTGCTGGTCGGGACCGGCGTCGGCGATCAGCAGCTTTCCGTCCGGGGTGAAGGCGAGGTCGCTCGGCAGCCAGTCATCCGGGCAGGCGAAGCGCGCCTGCTCGCCGCCTGTCGCGGCATCGAGGCCGAGCAGCAGCCATGCCCCCCCGGCCTGTTCCGGCCCTTGCAGCGCCCACAGCCGGCCGCCTGTTGCGAGCGCCAGGCGGTCGGCGCGCGGCAAGGCGAAGGTGCGCTTCTGCTGCATGGTCTCGGCGTCGTAGACCAGGATGCGGCCCTGGCGGCGCAGGCTGACGAAGAGCTCGGAGGCGGAGGCGACCAGCCCGCGCAAGGCCTCGCTGCCCATCTCCTTGTCCGGCAGCTCGGCCACCACCAGGAAGGTGCCGGCGAGGGTGTCGCCCTTGCCGCCCTTGCCGCCGGGGAAGCTCGCCGCGGCGCCGAGGTCGGCGCGCTTGCGGCGCGAGATGCCCCACCAGCCGAGGCCCTTGGCCGGCCAGGTCGCAGCGTCGACCAAGCCGCCGCCTTCGTTGCCGGTCTGGCAGGCGAGGAAGATATAGGAGGCGTTCGCGCACACCGCCTCGCCGCCTTCCATGCCCCAGCCATGGGTATGGTGGGCGCGACCGATGTAGGCGCCCGTGCTGTCGAAGCGGGTGACGTTGCCGCCGCCCTCCTCCCACGGGATGGCGGTGAGGATGTCGCCTTCGGGGCTGACGTAGAGGTCGTCGACGTCCTGCGGCACCCAGCCGGACTTGCCCGACCAGCTGTTGCCGATCCAGGAGACCTCGGCGGCCAAGCGTGGGGCGGTGGCGGTGGAAGTGGCCGCCTGCGCCGCGGAGAGCGCGCCCGCCACCAGGGCACTGAGGATCGGCAGGATCAGGAGCAGGGAGATGCGGGACATGGGAAAGCCTCGGCGGAGGGAGGGGACGGTACGGGTGCTGCTGCGCTCAGGAGCGCAGAGCGGGGACGGATGGCTGCGGTCGAAAGTGGTTGGAGATGGTCGCTGACGGTCGCCAACTCATACCGCGGTGACTACCCCGGCGCTGACAGCAGCTTGCGCCCGCGGTCGCAGCGGATGTCCTCGGCGAGGATGGTCGCAGCAACCAGTGCTGGTGATGCCGCATGGTCGCTGCAACCATCAGTTCAGGCACCCGTGCGAGCGCCGGCGTCGGCCAGCTCCGTGCTACTTGTTAAAGGCAGCGAGCGCGTCCTGGATCTGCTTGAGCCGCTCGCGGCAGGTCACCGCCCGGCTGGCCATGTTGGCCTTATCAAACTGCGCGATCTCCTTCTCGACATGCGCGACGCCAGCAGCGAGGGCAGCGCGCGCCGCCGGCGCGGTCGCCGCCGTAACCTGGGCGGAGAAGTAGGCGAGCGCGCTGGTGAAGGGCACCGAGCGGTAGAGCGCTTCGAAGGTGGTCAGGGTGGCGGCATGGAAGGCCGGAACGTCGATGCGCGCGAGCAGCCCCGCCAGCTCGAGCATAGTGAAGGCGTTCCAGCGCAGGCGCTCGCTGGCGGTGTCTTGGCTCCAGTGCACCAGCTGCTCGGTGATCTCAGGCAGGAAGGCGGTCACCAGCAGGTTGGAGACCTCCTTCTGGTGGTCGCTCCATTCATCCAGCGACGCCACCTTGTCGATCGGCGGCAGCTTGGCGGTGCGCTTGAGCTCGGCCCAACCGGGCTTGGCGGCGGCGGCGGTGAGCCAGAGAATCGCGTCCTTGGTCGCCTGGCTGTAGGATGAGCTCAGCGCGACCAGGTTGAGCAGGTGGTGGCGCAGCGCCTCGCTGTCACCGAGCTGATTGGCCTGGGCGAGCAGCAGGCAGGCATTGGTACGCAAGTCGACGTTCTCATCGGTAATCACCGCGTGCATGTGGGCGATCACTGCCGGGTAGCGGGCGATCAGGAGCGCGCGCATGGCGGGCATCGATTCGCCATAAGCGCCTTCCGAGCGCAGGGCGTAGATGAGCACCTTAGCCACCGGCTCCTCGAGCGGACCGCTGGTGGCATGCGCGACCATGAGCGCGGCGCCGATCGCATTGTAGAGGTTGTCGGCGGCGACCAGGGCGGTGACCATGGAGCGGCAAATGGCAACGTCCTTGGGCCAGCGCTCGCGCATGCCGGCGAAGATGTTGATGCCCGCGGCGTCCTGATTGCGGCTGATGAAGGTGGTGGCCTGGGCGAGCAGCACCTCGCGCTCGAGGTTGTCGACCGCCAGCCACGGACGCTGGGCGTGGCGTTCGGTGAGCGCCTTGAGGGCCTCGGCGAAGCGTTCATCGGCCATGAAATGGCGGGCCTCGGCGGCGACCACCGCCTTGACCGCCTCGACCGCCACAGCGTCGCCGGGATGCTGCGCGAGCAGGGCGTCGGCGCGCTGCTGCGCCAGGCTGAGATCGCCAGCGGCAAGCGCCTGGTCGATGGCGCTGCGGTCCAGCCCGCCAGCGCGTCCCCACAGCGCGAATGCCACCGCCCCCAGCGCGATCACCACCAAGGCGGCGATCACCGCATAGAGTCCGCGCGGGCCGCGCGCGACCGCCGGCGCCAGCGCTGGCGGCGGCAGGGTGGCGGTGGCGCTGGCATGAGCAAAAGCGCTAGCGACGGAGGTGCCCGCTGCCATCACCCCCGGTGGCACCGGCGCCATCGCCGCCGTCGCGGGGATCACGGTGGCCGCGCCACCCGCCGGCGCGGTGGACACCGCCGCCGCGCCCGCGCTCGATGGCGCGATGCGCGTCGGCGGCGTGCCCGCGCCCTCGCTGGAGTGCGCCGCCTGGGCCACCAGCTCGGGCACCGCGCGCGGCAGCACCAGGCCATCGGCGGCGAGCACATGCAGCTCGTTGGCCAGGGCCTGGGCCGAGGCGGGGCGCAGGGCGGGATCCTTGGCCAGCAGGCGCATCACCAGGGTGGCGATACTGAGCGGGGTGGTGGGCACGAGCGCGCGGATGTCGGGCGGCACCTCGTCGAGGTGGGCGCGCAGCAGCGCCATGGTGTTGCCGGCGATGAAGGGCGGACGCCCGGCGAGCAGGTGGTACCAGGTGCAGCCGAGCGAGTAGAGGTCGGCGCGCGCGTCGACCTCGCCGCCCCGGCAGGCCTCCGGCGCCATGTACAGCGGCGTGCCGAGCACCGACCCTTCCAGGGTCATGGCCGTGGAATCCACCGACTTGGCGAGGCCGAAGTCGGCGAGCTTGGCCACCCCCTTGCGGGTGAGCATGATGTTGTCGGGCTTGATATCGCGGTGCACCACCCCGAACTCGGCGGCTGCCGCCAGGCCTTCGGCGGCCTGCATGGCAAGCGAGGAGGCGGTGCGCCAGTCGAGCGGCCCGCCGAGCAGGC
>JAYVMM010000717.1:0-7340 GCA_043758975.1 Planctomycetota bacterium
CGACCGCCCTCGCTGATGACCCCGCCGGCGCCGCCGCCATCGCCGAGCTGCGCGCCGCCGGCCAAGCCGGGCTCGACCGCGTGCTGAAGGCCGCCGACGAGGACCAGAGTTGCTGCAGCACTCAGTTCATCCAGGACTGGGACCGCCTCATCGATGCGGTCGGGAGCGCGCGCGGCGACCGGGCCGCCCGCCTGTTCTGGTACACCGACCTGGCGGCGGCCAAGCAGGCGGCGCAGCAGAGCCGCCGCCCGATCGTCGCCCTGCGCCTGCTCGGCAAGCTGACCGACGAGTTCAGCTGTGCCAACAGCCGCTTCTTCCGCACCGTGCTCTATCCCGATCCAAAGGTCTCGGCCTGGCTGCGCGACCACGTCGTACTCTACTGGTCGAGCGAGCGCCCGGTGCCGCAGGTCAGCATCGATTTCGGCGATGGACGGCTGCTGCGCACCACCCTCGGCGGCAACAGCGTGCATCTCGTGCTCGCCGCCGACGGTTCGCCGGTCGATGCCCTGCCCGGGCTCTATGCGCCGGCGGCGTTCCTCGCGCGCCTGCAGGACGCGGCGCGCTGCGCCGACGACTATGCGAGCGGCAGCGCCGAGCGCGGGATGAAGGTCCTGGCCAACTACCACCACCAAGCCCTGCTCGCTGAGGGGAAGGTGCTGGCCGGGTTCGGCATCAACTCCCCACCCGTTCTCGATGAGGAGGGCGAGTGGACGGCGGCGGCAGCCCAGGCGCTCACCACGAGAAAGTCCCTGGTCGAATTGCCGGTGCTGAGGGCAGTCGGCATGGTGCCGACGGGCGCCACCACGGGCGACCCCAGCGCCCTCCCCCCTTTCCCGATCACCATGCTCGCCATGCTCACGGCCGGCATGCCCAGACTGGGCGAGCTCAGCCCCGAGTCGCGCGGCATCATCGTGTGGCACCTGCAGAGTTCCGGCGCGCTGCCAAGCGGATCGCCAACGCTCGAGGAGCAGGCCATCGCGCACGTGCAGGTCGACCTCGCGCAGGATACCATCATCGACGAGTACGCCCTGCATGCGGCCATCCACCGCCACCGGCTCGGCCATCCCGGCGAAGGGATGGAGGCGCTCACCGCCTGGATCTACCGCCGGGTCTTCCGCACCCCGGCCAGCGATCCCTGGCTCGGCATGCGTCCAGCGGCCTGGGACGGACTCGAACATCGGGAGGTTGTGGCCGAGCGTGCGCCGCGTTAAGGTTCACCATGCCCTCCATCCTGGTGGTCGAGGATGATGCGGCGATCCGGCGCGCGCTCGGCGATGCCTTGCGCTTCGCCGGGCACGCCGTGCAGCTCGCCGGCGATGGCCGGCGCGGACAGGACATGGCCATCCAGGGCGACTTCGACCTCGTCCTGCTCGACCTCGTGCTCCCCGGCATCGACGGCCTCGCGCTGCTGCGCGCCTTGCGCAGCGCGCGCCCGACCCTGCCGGTGATCATGCTCACCGCATTGGGCGGGGAGGAGGAGCGCGTGCGCGGGCTCTCTGGCGGCGCCGACGACTATGTGGTCAAGCCCTTCAGCGTGAAGGAGCTGCTGGCGCGGGTGGAGGCGGTGCTGCGCCGTTCTCCCGCCCGCCAAGGCGATATAACGGAGATCCCCCTGCCCTGCGGCATCGCCGACCTCGCGCGGCGGGAGATCCGCTTCGCCGACGGTGTGCGCTGCGAGCTGCTCGAGCGCGAGGCCGACCTGCTGCGCTACCTCGCCCAGCACCGCGGGCGGCCGGTGGGCCGCGAGGAGCTGCTCGAGCGGGTGTGGCGCATCGCAGCCGGTGGGCTGACCGGCGGTGGCGGGACGCGCAGCGTGGACATGCAGGTGGCGCGCCTGCGCGAGAAGCTGCGCGACACCGAGGCGGAGCCGCGCGTGGTGCTGACCGTGCGCGGCGCGGGCTACATGCTGGCGCGCCTGACGTGAGCGCGGGCGGTCGGCACTGGCTGCTCTTCGCCCTGGTGGTGGCGATCGCGCTGTCGGCGCTGGGCTGGCTCACCGCGCGCGTGCTGGCGCTGGCCGGCGAGGAGGAGCGCTCGCGTGCGCACGTGGCGCAGGAGCAGGCGGCGCGGCGGGCGCTGTGGCGCCTGGATTCCACCCTGACGCCCCTGCTGGTCGCCGCCGGCGGCAGCGCTGTCGCTGCCGACCAGGCGGGTGCGCCGCTGCTGCCCGTGACCGAGCGCCTGCAGCTGCCCCTGGCGGGCGCCAAGTCCGGCGAGCCGCCGCTTGCGCGCGCGGCGCGCGCGGCGGACGACCTCAATAGCAGCAATGGCTTCCAGCCCCAGCAGCAGTTCCAGAACGAGGCCTTCCCGGCCGGCAGACAGGGGTCTTTCGATTTCCAGGCGCGGCAGCAGACCCTGTTCAATGCCGACAATCTCAGCCAGCGCCTGGCCGCCAACACCCAGCTCCAGGCCCCGGCCGGTCCCTTGGGCGCCGCCTGGGTGACGGGCCGCCTCGCTCTGCTGCGCCGCGTCCATGGCCCGCAGGGCGATCACCTCCTGGTCATGCTGGTTGACTGGGAGGCGCTGACCGCCCGCTTGCAGGCGATCATCACCGACCTGCTGCCGTCGGCGCAGTTCCGTGCCCGCGAGCAGGCCGACGCCAACGAGGAGAACGGCTATGCCCTAGCGACCCTGCCGATCGTCCTCGTGCCCGGGCCGGCAGCCCCGGTGGCGGCGGATGGTAGCGCCGGCGCCACCGCCGGAGCCACCATCCGCCTGGCCCTGGTGGTCGCCTGGACCAGTGTGCTGGCGGCGATCGCCGTGCTCGGGGTGCTGACCGGCCAGGCGCTGGCGCTGAGTGAGCGGCGCGCCACCTTCGTCTCGGCGGTGACGCACGAGCTGCGCACCCCGATCACCTCGCTGCGCCTCTATGCCGACATGCTCAGCTCCGGCATGGCCGAGGAGCCGCAGCGGCGCGCGGAGTACCTTGCCACCATCCGCGCCGAGGCCGAGCGCCTCGGTCGGCTGGTGGAGAACGTGCTCGCCTTCGCGCGCTTGGGCAGTGCGCCGGCGGTCAGCGCGATGCCGTGCGCGCTCGGCGAGCTGGTCGAGCGCTGCCGTGAGGCGCTGGAGCGCCGCGCGCGGGAAGCCGGCATGGAGCTATCAATCGTGCTCGCAGCGCAGGAGCAGCGCCAGGTGCTGGCCGCCACCGACCAGGTCGAGCGCATCCTCTTCAACCTGGTCGACAACGCCTGCAAGTATGCCGCCGGCGCCACCGACCGCCGCATCGAGATCGGCGCCACGGCTGCGCCGGGGCGACTGGGCGTGAGCGTGCGCGACTTCGGTCCCGGCGTCGCCCCCGCCATGCGCGCGCGCTTATTTCAGCCCTTCTCGCGCTCCGCCGCCGAGGCGGCGGGCGGCGCGCCCGGGGTCGGCCTCGGCCTCGCGCTCGCCCGCGCGCTCGCGCGCAGCCTGGGCGGTGAGCTCGTCCTCAGCGAGGTTCCCGGCGGTGCCTGCTTTATCCTCTGGCTGCGCACTCCGAATTGAAGGCGCGCGGGGCGCCCCCCCTAAAAGTAGAGCTGGAGCTGGGCGCGCAGGATGTTCGCGTCGGGATGCGACCCGTTCTGGCCAGCTTCGCCGTTCCATCGCGTATATGATGTCTGGAGCCAGACCGAGGAATTGAAGATCCAGTTCACCCCGACATCGAAGATATTTCCGGAATTCATGCGGTCAGCCGCCCCGAAGGTGGTCAGCCAGGCGGGCAATCCGAGCGCCGCCGCGGTGGGACCGGTGTTGGCGCCCCCGCCGGCGATGGTGGTGTTGGCGTTGTTGTAGGAGGCCTGCTCGTCGACTTTGGTATTGAGATTCAGCCGCTGCGCCCGCAGCGCCGGCTCGACCGTGATGCCCATGGCCGGGAAGGCGTAGCCCGCTTGGGCGCAGAACGCTTCGCTTAGCACGCTCTGATTGAGGCCGCCGCCTGCATAGGCGGTCTCCTTGGTGTGCATGGCGCGGCCTTCGACGAGCATGCTCAGGCCATCATGATGGTAGAGTGCTTCGAAGCCGTAGCAGTAGGCGTTGGTCCTAGTCCCGGCCAGGCCGTAGTCGGCATTGTCATAGCCGATGTCGCCGGTCAGCATCAGCGAGTGGCCGGGCCTGCCCTGGTAGTCCTCGCGGTAGGCCGCCTTGGCGCCATTGTCGCTGAACACCGTGTACTCCAGGCGGGTGGCGTAGAACAGTCCTTCGTGGTGGAAGGCCCCCGGCTGCTGCGAGGTGGCGGTGGCCTGGACGGGATCCATGCTTTCGTCGACTTCGAAGCCCCAATCGAAGAGTGCGCCGCTGAGCATGGCGCGCGCGCCGACGGCGCGGTTGCCCATCAGGTTGCCGGTCACGCGCATGCCCGGGAACAGCCATAGCGGATTGTCGGCGATGGCACGGTTGAAGAAGGCGAAGTCGAGGCCGCCCTGCACATAGGCCCGGTCGTCCTCGTCGATTTTCCAGATATGGCGCAGGTAGGCCTTGAACAGCTGCACCTCGCGCGTCGAATCGACGGCACCGTTGCTGGTGCCGACGCCATTATCGCCGTTGCGGTCGACGTTGTCCGCATTGAAGCTGAGATTGAACCGCCAGCTGTCGGTATAGGTGCCATTGATCAGCAGGCGGGCGCGGCGCGTATTGAAGTCGATTTCATTGCTCTTGCCGGGCTGCTGGCGGAAGACGTCGAACGGCTCGCCCGAGTTGGCGCCCACCGATCCGGTCGATGCGTTCGCCAGCTGGGCGCGCTGTTCGACGTCCATGCCGAAGGTGAGCGTGAGATCGTTATCGGTGATGCTGATTGCGCCGAAGGCCAACGGGCCGCAGCAGCTGAGGGCCGCATTCGCGGCGAGGAGGGGCAGTCGCATGGAGGTCCTGGGGTAGATCCTGGCGGTGGGCGCCTGGACGATTGGAGGGAGACCGAACACACCTGCTGCGCAGGCGTGGATTACGGGATCAGCCCGCACGCGGGCCGCTGCCGTAACCGGACTGAACCATATATGGATTCATACCCGGCTTCACCGGTCATTGCGCAGATCGTGCCAGCGCGGTTCCGCTCAGCGCCGCAGCAGTCTTCACGGGAAATTAATAAGGGATTCAACTAGTCGGGGCGCGCGGTCGTTGAGCTGCGCAATATTCGATCGGCGGCTCCGCCGGCCCGCCGCGGCTGGGTGCTCTAGTGCCCAGTCTCGTGCCACGAGCTGGCCAGCCGCACCAGCTCCTGGGCGTGCTCGATGCCGAGCTTGCGCTTGATGTTGGCCTTGTGCGCCTCCACCGTCTTGTCGCTCAGCGCCAGGCGCTCGGCGATGGCACGGGTGGGCAGGCTGCTGCCGATGAGCTCGAAGACCTGCATCTCGCGGTCGCTGAGCTGCTCGAGCGGCAGGCGGGTGGAGCCGCGCGCGTTCTTCAGGCTGGGGCTGATGAAACGCTCGCCCTGCGAAACCGCATGCAGGGCGGCGACCACCAGATCGGCCGCCTCCTCCTTCATGAGGTAACCCTTGGCCCCGGCCTTGAGGCAGCGCTCGGCGTAGACGCGCTGATCGAGCATCGACAGCACGAGGATGTTGAGGTGCGGGAATTCGACCAGCAGCGATTTGAGCAGGTCGAGGCCGTTGCCGCTCCTGAGCATGAGGTCGAGCACCACCACGTCGGGATCGTGGCGGCGGATGAGCGGCGGTACCTCGTCAACCGTGCCGGCCTGAGCGCAGACCTCGAGGGCCGGATTGGTGGCAATGAGATGGGCGAGCCCGAGGCGGACGAGCGGATGGTCGTCGACCAGGACCACGCGCGTGCGCAGCTGGAAGTTCACGACCGCGCCGTCCGGGGCAGCGGGAAGGTGCAGGCCACCCGCCAGCCGCCTTCGGCCCGCGGACCGGCGGCCAGCGCCCCGCCCAGGCGCTGGGCGCGGTAGCGCATCGAGCGCAGGCCCACGCCATCGGCTGGCGGCAGCGCTCCGCCAGCACCATCGTCGCAGATCTCGAGCACGCCGGTCGGCCCATCACTGCGCAGGGCAATGCTGATGCTGCGCGCTCGGCCATGACGCAGGGCATTGGTGATCGCCTCTTGGGCGATGCGGTAGAGTTCCTCGCCGCCGCCCGGCACCACCCCGGGCGCGCAGAGCGCCCGGCATTCGACCCCGGCGACTGTTCTGGTCGATTCCGCCAGTTCGGTGAGCGCCGCCTCGAGGCCGGCGACCTGGATGTCCACCGGGCACAGGCGGCGGGCGGCCGCGCGCACCTGGGCCAGCGCCTCGCCCAGTCCGGCGCGCAGCTCGGCGACCGCTTCGGCGTGGGCCTGTCTGGCCAGCGCCCCCGCCAGCGACTTGGCCTGGAAGCTGAGCGCGGTCAAGGTCTGGCCGATGCCGTCGTGCAGGTCGAAGCCGATGCCGCGGGCGACCTCGGCGGCGACCACCAGCTCGCGGTTGATCTGCTCCTGATCGCGCAGCTGCTCGCGCTCCGCCATCGCCTGGCGCAGCCGCGCCACCGCCGGGCGGAACACCACCAGGGCCTCGGCGACCAGCACCAGCAGCATCACCAGGCAGACGCCGGCCTCGAGTGCCACCAGGCGCGCGAGGCGATCGCCGGCCTCGCCCTGGTAGAGCCCGACGATGCGCTCCATGCCGGCGAGGAACTCCTCCTCGTTGGCGAGCAGGCGCTCGACGGCGTGCGCATCGCTGGCGAGGAGGGCGGCCCCAGACTGCATGCGCGCGAAGACCGGCTCCAGCTGGCGCAGCCCGGCGGCGACCGCCGGGCTGTTGTCAAGGCCCATGCCTGGGGTGTGCGGATCCGAGGTCAGGCGCACCTGCGCCGCCCCCCATTCGGCGCGCTCGCGCTCGATCTCGGCGCGCCGGCGTTCGCGCTCGGCGGCATCTCCAGTCGCCTGCCAGGCCACCGCGGCCTTGCACAGCTCCTGGCTGAGCATGCGCTGGCGCCCGGCGAGGTTGATCACCATCGCATCGTGCTCCTGGCGGTGCAGCGCGTGCTGGACCAGGACCTGGGCGACCACGATGAGCAGGCCGATGGTGGCCAGGGCCACCAGATAGCGCATGGTCAGGAAGCGGGCGGTGGTGCGATCGAATGGATCCACGATGGCTATCATCCTACCGCCGTCCTCGGCGAAGACCCCTGCTGCACGCATCAGCACTTCGGACGTTCGGGGCGGCACCGGCGGGAAGCGGTACGGGCCGTGCAGGGCCGCCACCGGCGCTCTGCGCGAACCCCCGGACTGATGCAGACGTTGCCGTTTCCGGTGACCGCTTCAGGCGGACGCTTCCGTACGCTCCAATTCGATGCCCGGGACCAGCGCAGAAGTGGGCAGCGATGGCGGTGGTGCCGCGCGCACGGCGGGCGGCGCGGCGGGCGGCGCGGCGG
>JAYVMM010000718.1:0-1855 GCA_043758975.1 Planctomycetota bacterium
CGCCGGGAGCGCACCCGCCCCTTCTGGTTCGCCACCGCCACCGCCGCGCTCGCCCTGGGCGTGGTGCTGCTGCTCGCCGCCAGCGACCTGGTGTGCGCCAAGATCCTCGGCCTGATCGTGCTGCCCGCCGGGCTGGTGTGGCTGCTGCTCGCCGGCGCCACCCTGTTCGCCTGGCGCCGCTCCCAGCGCGCCGCCGCCGCCGCGCTGGGAGCGCTCTTCCTGTTCGACACCTTCGCCGGCAACATCTATTGCGGCAGCGCCCTGCTCGCGCTGCTCGAGCGCGGGCTGCCCCACCCCGACGCTGCGCAGCTGGCGAGCTTCGACGCCGTGTGCATCCTCGGCGGCGGCACCCTCGCGGACGCCGATGGTGTGGGCGAGCTCGGCGACGGCGGCGACCGCCTGGCGGTGGCCGCCGCGCTGTACCATGCCGGCAAGACCCCGCTCCTGGTGATCTCGGGTACGCGCATCGCCTCCGTCTCCACCGGCGAGCTCGACCTCTCTGAGGAGAGCGCGGTCATCCTGCACGGACTGGGGGTGCCGGAGGCGCACCTCGTGCGCCTGCCGCCGGGCCCGCAGAACACCGCACAGGAGCTTGGTGCCTACCGGCTGCTGATCGCCGAGCGCGGCTGGCACCGGGTCGGGGTGGTCAGCTCGGCCTGGCACCTGCCACGCGCCATGCGCCTGTGCGCGCGCATCGGCTTGGAGCTGGTGCCCCTCGCCGCCGACCATCGCAACCGTCTACCGGCGCTCTCGGCCTACTACCTGGTGCCGCAGGAGGAGGGCTTCGCCAAAGTCCACCACGCCTGCTGGGAGCTGCTCGGCTGTTTGCTGGTGCGCTAGCACCAGCAGGCGCGCATCAGCAGGCGCGCATCAGCCATGCGGCGGCAGGACGCCCTGCGCATCGCCACTGCGCGGCGATGACAGCCAGAGCTCGGCATCGGCCATGCGGGTGAAGACCTTGGCCACGACGCCGTGCTCCTCGGCGTAGACCGCGTACATGCGCGCGAGCGCGTAGACCACGTCGGGCGCGGCGGAGACCAGGGCGATGCGCCCACTGAAGCGCCCCTTGAGCTCGCCGGCGCGGCGCGCCCGCGCGCGCAGGTCCATGGTCGGCGGGGTGCCGCCCGCGCCGCGTCCATCGATGAGCAGGTCGCAGCCGGGGCGGAAATGCGGGTCGGCGAACAGCCGCGCATAGCAGGCTTCGACCTCGGCGATGGCGTAGCTGCCGGTGAGCACCAGGGACACCCGGCGCGCTGCCTCATCGATGCGGTATTCGGCGGCCATCACCGCACACTCTAACACCGGCGCCGCCCCGCGCCAGGAGCCGGCGGCCACAGGTGAGCAGCGCGCTGCTAGTGCGGGCTGACCGGCTGGGACAGCGGCGAGGTGCCGGGGGCGAAGATCATCCCGGCGCCGGCGCTATAGGCGCCCGGCGGCGGCGGCGGGGTGCCACCGACCAGATCAGAGTTGCCGTAGAGCTCGGGTCCGCGCCCGAGGAAGAACCAGAAACCGCTCAAACCACCGCCAAGGCCGCCGTCAAGGCCGCCATCCTGATGGGGCTCAGGGGGATGGAAAGGATTGGTGTATTGCACGAGCCGCTCCGGAGGCGGCGGGACGGTGACCGGCCCGCCGGGGACCAGGGTGAGGGTGCCGTTGGTCAGCGTCGCCCTATAGCTAGTGATCTCGGAATGGCCGCTGATCACCGTCACCGAGCTCGGCACCGGCTCGCCGTCAGGTCCGGTGGTGACGGCGATCGAGATCTGCCGCACCCCGTGCTCGGGCCCCACCGGCACCGCGGTGATATTGCCCAACGCGCCGACGGTGACGGTGAAGGTCACGGTCTTTCCGTCGATGG
>JAYVMM010000719.1:0-2059 GCA_043758975.1 Planctomycetota bacterium
GTCGCCAGCTCCGCCCACCCGCGCCTGGTCGGCGGCAAGCCGAGCAAGAATCCGCGCTACCTGCAGGTGCGCCCCGACCTGGTCAACCACCGCGAGCGCTACCTGGGCGAGGTCGGCACCCGCCTCTACCGGCGCCTGCCGGCGGCGGCGCCGTTGCACCAGCCGGTCAACGCGGTGCTGCCGGGGCGACGCAACAACCCGCCCGATGGCGCCATCCGCATGCTCGCGGTCTACAACCCGATCCATTACCAGGAGCTGCCCGAGCTGTTCATGGACTTCGTCTGCAGCCTGACCGGCAAGTCGCCCTCGACCACGGGCGCCGGCTCTGAGGGGGCGCTGACCAAGGGGCCGTTCAACGCGGTGCGCGCCACCGCCGACCTCAACAACGCCCTGGTGTCGTGGATCCTCACCGGCCATGACGGCTTCACCTCGGCGGCGGGCCACATCGGACCACAGGTACAGGTCGACCACGACATCAGTCTGCTGATGCCGGAGATCTGGTGCCGGCTCAAGGTGGGCGAGCGCAACCCCGCATTCCTCATCCGCGAGGGCCACCTCGAACCGCTGCGCGACTACCAGCACCGCGGGCGCGCGATCCTCGCCAGCCGGCTCGGCTTCCGCATCACCGCCAAGTTCGTGCACACCTTCTTCGGCAAGATCTTCGACGCCCCGGCGGCGGTGTTCAACGAGGCCATCCTGCGCCCCGAGAGCCAGGACGCCGAGGCCTTCGCCGCCGGTGTGGATTCCATCGTCGAGGCCCAGCGCGCGGTGGCGCTCGCCTACTTCGCTGACGGCAGCGTCGCCGAGGCCTGCCCGCCCCTGGCTGGAGTGCTGCACCTGATGGCGCACGGCAGCTGGCAGGGCAAGGGCGCCGACGATCCCGCCTTCCGCTCCCTCTTCACCCGCGCCAGCCTGCTCGCCAGCAGCTGGTACCGCGAGCGCCTGCTGGTCAAGCAGCGCCGCGACCTCGCACTGTGGCAGCGCCACGTCGCCTACCTCGAGGCCTTCCTGGCGCGCCCCAGCCACGTCGACGAGGCCGCCCGCCTGGCGCTGCCGGAGCGCCTCGCCGCCGCCCGCCGCCAACTCCACGCGGTGGGCGACCCCGCCTACCTCGACCTCCTTAGCGGCACCATCGGCGCCGACCCCATGGGCGAGCAGGTCGTAGCCCAGGCGCTCAGCGCCGGGGCCATGGCATAAGCGTGCGCGCTGTGGCGGCGCGGACCAAATGGACCCCGCGCGCCCGGCGCGCCCGCCGGCGGCCTGGACGGTGTCGGATGCAGCGCGCCAATCCTGCCGCGACTCGCCGCTGACAAATCGCAGCCGGGGCACATACTCTCCCCACCATGGATGCGATTGACGCCATCGACCTGCACTGCTCCGCATGCGGGCGCCTTGCCCGCTATCCGGCGATCCATGCCGGCACCACCGTGAGCTGCCCCAGCTGCAAGCAGCAGCAGGTGCTCTCGGCCCGCATCGCCGCCCCCGCGCTGGCGGCGGCGGTGCCCACGGTGGCGATGCCGCCGTCCGCGCCGCCGTCCGCGCCGCCGTCGGCTCCCGCGGCCGGCGCCGCCGACAAGGTGCTCTTCGTCTGCACCGCCTGCGCCTACCGCGCGCGCATCCCCGCCCAATACGTCGGCATGGCGGTGCGCTGCCCGTCGTGCGACGCGGCGCAGATCGCCACCCCTGAGGATGGCGGCGCCTCCACCGGGCGCACGGTGCAGATCAGCCGCATGGCCTCCTCGGCGACGATCAAGGGCAAGAACAGCAAGACCATGGTGCGCACGGGCAACATCCTTTTCACCTGTGGCCAATGCAGCTTCGAGGCCCAGCTCGCCAAGCACTACCTGGGCAAGGCCATTCGCTGCCCGGGCTGCCATGCGCCCCAGGTGGTGGCGGACAGCTCAGGCGGCAGCGAGGCGCGACCGGCATCCGAGCTCGCCCCGACCACCGATCCGCGCTTCATTTGCATCTCCTGCGGCTACCGCGCGCGCATCCCCGACCAGTACATGGGCCTGGCGGTGACCTGCCCGAAGTGCGAGACGGTGCAGATCGCCTCGCG
>JAYVMM010000720.1:0-5832 GCA_043758975.1 Planctomycetota bacterium
CGGCAGCCAGTCTGACGGCGTTCTTCGATCTCGCGGTGGCGCTCGGGATCAGTGACGTCGAGATCCGCAACGAACTGCCGGATGTCGCCATCGCGGATGTCCTTGGCGCAACCGGACGTAGTTGTGGCCTAGGCGGAAGATCTGTCCTGCTATTCGCTGCTCAACGGCGCCTTCTGCACCGCGATCTGCCTGACCGGGACCAAGGCCTGGATCAGCATGGCGATCCCGATCGAGGCCGGCATGGCGATCGTGCTGTGGATCGGCGTGGCGATCACTGCCCAGGCCTTCCAGGCCACCCCGCGCGAGCACGCCCCCGCGGTGGTGCAGGGGCTGCTGCCGGGAATCGGCGCCTGGGGCGTGCTGATGGCCAAATCCGGCGTCGCCGCGGCAGCCGTAGTGGCGGGCGGCAGCCCGCCCGACTACGGCGCCGCGCTGCAGGACGCCTTCCTCCTCGGCGGCACCTTCATCAAAGGCGCCTTCGCGCTCGAGCAGGGCGTCATCTTCAACTCCATGGTGTTCGCCGCCGCCACCGTCCACCTCATCGAATGCCGCTTCCTGCATGCCGCGGCGTGGTGCGTGGTCGGCGCCGCGCTGTCGGCCTGCGGCTTCATGCACTCCTACACGGTGATCCCCGGCAATACCGTAGGCGCTTTCCTCCACCCGGCCTGGCCGTGCGCCATCGGCTACCTGGTGATGGCCGCGCTCTTCGCCAGCGCGAAATGGATAACCGAGCCCGAACCTGGCGCCTGAGGCGGTGCCCTCAGCGCGCGCCGCGCACCGCCAGCTCAAGCGCCCACACCGTGCTCACCGCGGTGATGAAGAGGGTGCGGCGATCGCCGCCGCCGAAGACGAGGTTGGCTGCGGTCTGCGGGGTGATGATCTTGCCGAGCAGCTCGCCTGAGGGCTCGAACACCTGCACCCCGTCGCCGGCGGTGCACCACAGCCGGCCCTGCTCGTCCACGCGCATGCCATCGGGCACGCCCGGGCGGATGGAGCAGAATACCTCGCCGCCGGCCAGGCTGCCGTCGTCGCGCACGCTAAAGCGCCGTACGTGGTGGCAGTCCTCATCGCTGTTGGCGATGTAGAGCAGGCGCTCGTCGGGCGAGAAGCACAGGCCGTTGGGGCGGGTGAGGTCGTCGGTCACCGCCACCGGTTCGCGCGCACGCGGGTCGAGGCGGTAGACGCGGTTGGCCTCCTGCTCGATCTCGTCGGGGCGGATGCCGTAGGGCGGATCGCTGAACCACACCCGTCCCCGGCGGTCGACCACGACATCGTTGGGCGAATTGAGGCGGCGGTCGCGGTAGCGCCCGGCCAGCGTCACCACCCGTCCATCGCGCTCGGTGCGCGTCACCGTGCGGGTGCCCTGCTGGCAGGAGAGCAGGCGGCCCTCGCCATCGACGGTGTTGCCGTTGGCATGGTGCGACGGCTTGCGCCACACGCGGTGCCCGGCATCCGCGCGCCAGCAGTAGAGGATGCTCGCCGGAATGTCGCTGAAGATCAACGTTCCTGCATCGGCGAGCCAGACCGGGCCTTCGCAGAACTGCAGGCCGCTGACGATGCGCCGCGGCAGCGCGCCGGGGCGCAGCAGGCCGGCGAAGACGGGGCTGCTTGGCTGCAGGGCGGGAGTGCTGAAATCGGCGCGCATAGCTTCTCGTATAGGCTGGGGCGCTGCGCTCCAGCGGGTGGCGGCGATCAGGCGAGGCGCCCTCAGCCGGCGGCCTCCGGCGGCGACGGTGCACCCGGACGCCCCTCCTCGACCTCGCCGAGGATCGCTAAGAGCTCCTGGACGCAGACGAAGCAGCCCGAGTGGCAGCAGCTCAGGCGCGCACGATCCTCGCGACCGTCGAGCAGGTCGGAGATGCGGTGGCCGAGGTAGGGCGAGAAGCCGCGTCGGGCGAGGGCCTCCTGGATGCGCACTTCACGTTCCATGGCTCATGGTTGTAGCCGCCGGTGCACCCACGCGAACACAAATCGCCGGCGCGAGCGGGGGTGCCGCCGCGCACCGACGCGATATCTGCATCCGCGCCGCCGCGCGCGCCTGCTGAGCGGTGCGACGTGCTAAAAGTGCTGATTCCACGTGCGCCAGGTGCTACTGACCGCGCCGGCATGCACGCCACGAAGAAATGCCCATGCACGCCGTCCTGGCGCCGCGCGCGCGGACCAGGCTGCGGTTGACCGCACCGGCGGCGGGCTACCTTGGGAAGTGCCGCGCGCCGACGGCGGCTCTCTATTCTCAGTTCCAGGAGTTCCCATGGTCCTCAGCCTCGACTGCATGCCGGTCTTCACGCCCACCACCCTCAAGGCGAGCGAGATCCCGGTCTTCCAGTGCACGGCGAACCTCATGGACGAGCTGCGCGACAAGCACATCACCAAGGCCGAGGCGCTCTCGCTCTACGACCAAATGTGCGCGGTGCGTGCGCTCGAGGAGATGATCTACCAGCTGCGCTCCGGCGCCTATGCGCCGCTCGCCGGCAAGTACGAGTACCAGGGCCCGACCCACCTCTCGATCGGCCAGGAAGCGGCCTCGGTCGGGGCCTGTTCGGTGCTCAACTGGGACGACTACATCACCTCCACCCACCGCGGGCACGGCGATTCGATGGCCAAGGGCTATGCCGCCATCCTGCACATGAACCGCGCGCAAATGGCCGAGCGCATCGCATTCTACGGCATCACCGTCGCCGCCAGCGACGACGAGGGTGTGCGCAAAGAGCTCATCGCCGACCACATCTACCGTTCGATCTGCGAACTGTTCGGCAAGGAGCACGGCTACTGCAAGGGCCGCGGCGGATCGATGCACATCGCCGACTTCTCGCTCGGCCACCTCGGCGCCAACGCCATCGTCGGCGGCGGCACCCCGATCGCCACCGGCGCCGCCTATGCCGCGCGCTACCTCGCCGACGGCAAGGTTGCGGTGTGCTTTGTCGGCGATGGTGCCTTCTCCAACGGCATCACCCTCGAGTCGCTCAACATGGCGACCATGCCGCAGTTCGAGAATGGGTTGCAGGGCAAGAAATTCGGCGTGCCGGTGATCTTCGCCATCCTCAACAACCTCTACGCCATGACCGGCCAGACCCACGGCGAGCTGTGCGATGTGCCTTATCTGGCAGCGCGCGGCTGGGGCTTCGCCGCCGATGGCATGCAGGCCGAGGTGATCAACGGCATGGATGTCCTGGCGGTGCGCAAGGCCATGCGCGCGACGGTGGCCGCAGCGCGCACCGGCAATGGCCCCTTCCTCAAGGAGTTCATCACCTACCGCTACTACGGCCATTCGCTCTCCGACCCGCGCAAGGCCTACCGTAAAAAGGAGGAGGAGCAGGCCTGGCGCGACATCGATCCGCTGATCACCTACGCCCGCCAACTCATCGAGTGCGGCATCGCCACCCAGGCCGATATCGACGCCATGTACCAGACCGCGACCGAGCGCAACGCGGAGCAGGCGGTCAAGGCGGCCAGTTCGCCTGATCCTTCCGCCGCCGAGCTCTACAAGTACCTCTATGCCGAGAGCGCCAGCGTCAGCGTGCCGGAGAAGTTCAAGGGCACCACGGTCGGGCCGGTGATCAAGGCCAAGCGCGACGACAAGGGCATGATCACCTACAAGGACGCCATCCGCGAGGCGATGGTCGAGGAGATGCTGCGCGACAACCGCGTGCTGCTCTACGGCGAGGACCTCGCCGACTACGGCGGCGCCTTCTTCGTCACCGCCGGTATGCTCGAGACCTTCGGACGCGAGCGGGTGTTCAACAGCTCGATCAGCGAATCGGCGATCTGCGGCACCGCGGTCGGCGCGGCGATGGCCGGCCTGCGCCCGATAGTCGAGCTGATGTACTTCGACTTCGCCCTGCAGGCTTCCGACCAGATCGCCAACCAGGCGGCGAAATGGCACTACATGTCCGGGGGCATGCGCACGGTTCCGCTGGTGGTGCGCGCCTCGGCCGGCGGCGGCAAGGGCTACGGCGGCCAGCACAGCCAGTCGATCGAGTCGATCTTCTGCCACACCCCCGGCCTGAAGATCGCCGTGCCATCGAACGCCTACGACGCCAAGGGCCTGCTCAAGACCGCGATCCGCGACGACAACCCGGTGCTCTACGTTGAGGGCCAGCTGCTCTACGGCAACAAGGGTGTGGTGCCCGAGGAGGAGTACTTCATCCCCTTCGGTGTCGCCACGGTCAAGACCACCGGCAAGGACTGCACTTTCGTCGGCTGGAGCTACGTGGTCAACGAGGCGGTGCGCGCGGCGGAGATCCTCAAGAAGGAGCACGGGGTCGAGCTCGAGGTCATCGACGCGCGCACACTGGTGCCGTTCGATTGGGACACCGTGCTGGCCTCAGTGCGCAAGACTGGGCGCTGCATCGTCGGCAGCCAGGCGGTGCGGACCTGCTCGTTCACCGCCGAGGTCGCCGACACCATCACCCGCCGCGCCTTCGATTGGCTCGATGCCCCGATCGAGCGCCTCGGCGCGGCGAGCTCGATCTCGCCCCAGGCCAAGGCGATGGAGAAGGCCTACCTGGTGTGGGCCGAGGACATCGTCAAGAGCACGCTCGCGCTGGTCAAGGCGCGCACATTAAGCTGAAGCTGAAGCGCCTGGCCGGCGGGCGCTAGGCAAGCGCCCGCCGCACCCTAGGCTTGCGGCGATGGATCCCCGCCTGCGCACCATCATCCTCGCCGCCGGTGCGGCGGTGGTGTTCATCGCCTGGTACCTCTACTGGGGCACCGCCGCTGTCCAGGTACCGCGCACCTTCGCCCGCATCCGCGCCGGGGTCGAGGCGCAGAGCGCGGGCGAGGTCTTCGACCAGCTCCACCCGGACTACTCGATACCGGCGAACTGGCCCGCCCAGGTCGCCGAGCACGGTGACCTGGTCAGCACCACGCAGCTGCGCGCACTCGCCCAGCTCGGCCTGCAATCGGTGCTGCGCTCGCACAACGACGATCCCCTGGTGATGAGCTACGACATCCACCGCTTCGAAGTCCTCGGCGATGGCACCGTGCGCGTCGATGTCAGCATCCAGTTCGGCACCCGCAGCGGACACGAGGCCACCCTCATCGAGCCGCCCCTGGTGCACAAGCATTTCATCCTCGCGCGCGCTAGCAGCATCTTTCCCGCCCTCTCCATCAAGTCGCACGAGCCGCTCAGCGCCAGGGAGTGAGCGCGGCAGCGCACAGCAGGCAGCTGGCAGCTGGCGTGGCGGTGCGCGCGCTCAGGCATGATGATAGGGCGTACCGGCCAGGATGGTGGCGGCGCGGTAGAGCTGCTCGATGAGCAGAAGGTGGGCGAGCTGGTGCGGCAGGGTGAGGGCCGAGAGCGCGAGGCGCGCGTCGCTCTGCGCCAGGGTCGGGGCGTGATGGCCGTAGGCATCGCCGACCAGGAAAGCAACCTCGCCGTGGCGCATGGTCCAGGAGCGCAGCAGCTCGGCGAGCGCCGCGCTGCCGGGCTGTTCGCCGCGTTCGTCGAGCGCCACCCGCCAGCGCGCCGAGGCCGGCCACAGCGGCTGGTCGCGCTTCGGGGTGCGTTCCTCGACGGTGAGCGAGCCGTAGCGGCGGAAGCGCTTGAGGTAGTCGTCGCGCAGGGCGAGCACGTGCGCGTCCTTGATGCGCCCGGTCTGCACCACCACCAGGCGCACGCTTCAGCCCGCCCGCCGGCGCCCGCCGCGCCCACCCGCCCGCCGGCTCATTCCTCCTCCTCCTCGTCGCGCGCCCGCCCGGCACGCTCGCGGCGGGCGAAGTAGCGCTGCTGGAACTGCTCGCGCCAGGCGGCGAAGCGCCCGCCCTCGATGGCCGTGCGCATCGCGCGCATGAGGTCCTGGTAGAAATGCAGGTTGTGGATGGTCATCAGGG
>JAYVMM010000721.1:0-5955 GCA_043758975.1 Planctomycetota bacterium
TTCCCACGAGCTTCGCTCTGCGACAAAGATGAGCAGTGGGCAGTGAATTCCAGAGACCATCAATCTATGAACAAGCATTGTCTCACCAGATTCTCATCATGCAGCGCTTAGAGCGTCACCAACGGTCGTGTCTGTGACCATGATTGCGATACTTCATGTGTCCGTTTTTGGTGTTACGTTGAACGATTCCGATATTGTAATGGCGCATTTACGCTGCCTTATGACCTAGCGACGATGCCCTTGGCATGGTGATCGATCCTTGCGCCTATAGACGAAATCGCGCCAGCTTTGTGTATCACTCGGATAAAACTCCCAAAAGACGTCGCGGTTATTCCGCAGAGTCGAATGGGAACTTGATATCGTCATGGATCCCCAGCTGACCTTCATCGATTTCGAACTCCTGAGCGATGATCTGGCGGATGTCTGTGAACTGTGGGCGCGGTGCCGGCGCCCCGAATATGTCGGCGAGGCAAACCCTTTCGGCCATCGCAATTAGTTAGGCTCGCCTTCCACCTACCGGCGAGGCCTTGGGCCTTTAAGCTGTCGTCCATCTCTATCAATCAGCATTTCTGCATGAAGAACCGATTCCCAATGACTCTCTTATTGGTAAGTAGTTGTCATTCCTAGACTTTCAACCGGACAGCAGCGAATTCTTATATTAAGGCTCCAATCGCAGAATTCCGCGTCGAATCGCTTCACCGACAGCCTCGGTGCGGTCACTAACGCGCAGACGCTGGAAGATCAGCTTGATATGGGCCTTGACCCCGTCTTCGCTGATCGCCAGCTGGACGCCGATCGATCGATTGGAAAGACCCTTTGCGAGAAAGGCGAGCACCTCAATCTGACGCGCGGTCAACGTCTCGCTGGAATCGCGCTGGGCGAGTTGACGCCGGAGATGATCGGGAAGCCAGCGATCCCCAGCATGGACGGCGCGAATGCCGGCAACCAGGTCGCTCGCCACAGCATCTTTGAGCAGGTAGCCATTGGCTCCCGCGGCGAGTGCGCGGTGGACATCCTCCTCGGTGTCGTAGGTGGTCAGCATCAACACGCGGACCGCGGGAAGCTCCTTGCGGATGGCGGTGCAGGCTATGATGCCATCGCAGCGGGGCATGCGCACATCCAGGATCGCAACATCGGGGCGATGCTGCTGGCACATGCTCACAGCCATGGTCCCCTCCTCAGCCTGAGCGACGACCCTGAAGTCCGGCTGCGTCGAAAGCACGGCGATCAGCCCCATACGCACGACGAGATGGTCGTCGGCGATGAGCAGACGGATACTCATGGCACATTCCCGAGGTCAATGGCGAGACTCAGGCGGGTGCCGTGGCTGGGTACGCTGTCGATAATCAACTCAGCATTTATGCGTCGCGCACGTTCACGCAGACCCTGCAGCCCGAAATGGCCGTGGTTCGGTCCGGGAGCGTTAGCGGGATCAAATCCAGCTCCGTCATCAATAATGGACAAAGTCAATCGTTCGTCGGCGAATACCAGAAGGACCGAGACCGTTGGCGCGTTGCCGTGGCGAAGGGCATTGTTCACACCCTCCTCAACCAAGCGGCCGAGGTGGTGGGCGATGCGTCCAGCCACCGGTCGTACCGTGCCCTCGGTCAATACCGTAACGGGAGCATTGCGAGCCGCCCCGATGCGCTCGATGATGGTGCGCAGGCGACGCGGAAGGTCAGATTCGGGACCGGCCTCGGCATTGAGATCCCATACAGCATGGCGGACCTCCGCGCGGTTGTGGGCAAGGAGACTCTGCGCAAGCAGGAGCTGCGAAGGGGGATCGGCCAGTGCCAATCGCGTGGCGTCCAGCTGCAACGCCACCCCCGTCAATCCCTGTTCGAGGCTGTCATGCAGTTCGCCCGCTAGCCGGCGGCGCTCGTTCGCGGTGGCTGCTATGGTGACGTCGGCATCATGGCGCGCCTGGATCGCGGAGGCGAGTTGGCTCGAACGCATGCGCACACGCCTCATCAGGGTCCACGCCCACAGCAGGACCAGTACCAGGGAGGCAGCCGCTGCTACGAGAACCGTCGCCAATCGTCCGCGTGTCCACCATGGTGCCGCGCGTAAAACCTCCACGTCCTCTGCGGTCGCCACGCGCAACGAGAATGTTGTCGGGTGGTCGCTGAGCAGGACCACATCGCGACCAGGAACGAGTTCGAGGACCCCGGTGATCCGCACTTGGGCGTCGCGGGCCACCAGCGCATGAAGGGCAATTCCATCAGGCATTTGCACCGGAATGGTGCCTCGGGCCCACCGCAGCGTGAAGCCCTGCCGGCCGTCGGCATCGCCCGTGAACTCAGCTACGGAGCCGTCGAGCATCACCAAGCGCCAATCGCGTTCAGCCAGCGCTCGTGGCTTGAGCGTGGCAAAGTCAGGCTTTTCGGGATCGGGCCGGCCAGGATGGCCAATTACCCGCACCAAAGAGTTCTCGAGCACTGGATCATAGATGCCTAATCGGGCGAACCCAGCTACCTCGACCTCGTCGCCAACGAGCGCATGAGTGTCTTCGCTGGTATGCACGCAAATGCCATGCGAGCCATCCTGCACCACCAGAGTCCCAGCAGAGCAGGTCACCACTCCACGTATGCGTTGGCGGTGGCGAGTCTTCTGCGGCCCGCCTGCCATCACAGCGTCAATCGGCACCAGGTTGACCATGAAGGGATCGGCAGGCGGAGGTTCGTCGACCACGATGTCGTCGACACCGTGCGTGAAAATCACCCAGCGGAACGGCTCAGCGTGGCGGTTCTGCAGGCGTAAGGGGATGCCATGAAGGCGGACGCCAGCATCAAGGTAACGGTCTCGATCAGAAGCGGCGAAGCGAACCACCATCGCATCGATGCTTCCGGTGGCAGAGGCGAGGTGCAGGACGAGCCGAGGCGGATCGATAGTGGAATCAATGTGGACAGCGCGCACCACCGCCCCTACTTCGATCAGGCGACCTTCATGGTAACCGGCTTGCAGATCCTCGACGGTGGTCGGCTGAGGTGCCGGCAGCGGTCCATGGCCGATGCGTCGCACGCTATGGGCATCGACCCGCGGCGCATAATCCGCAGCATCGGTGACCCCCTCGACCTCGACGACATCTCCGGGCGCCACCGACACTCCTGGACCCTTGGGAACGGCCAATTGGCGGACATGCACACCGCCGGTATCGTCCTGCAGAACGAAGTCCGGGTGGGCCTCGCTGCGATAATACGTGACCACGCCGCTGAGGTGAATGGGGAGTGCGGTGGCGGCCTCGGCAGGCAGCAGGTCGCGCACCTCCGCCGCAGCGGTGAGCGGCTCGACAGCACCAGCACTGGCCATCAGGAGCCACAGCGATACCGCAGCATAGTGACGGCGAAGAGGATGCTGGGAAGGCATGCGTCCATCCATTGTGACCGATCCGCCGACACCAGCAACATCCCGATGCGCAGCTACCCGAACGGGTAGTGGTCGGTCATCCGCCCGTTGCCCAAAATGAGCGCATGACCGTGTATCTGTCCCCCCTGGTGGCGCTGCTCTTGGTCGCCGCGAATTGCCCCGCAGACGAGGTCGAGGCACGTGCGTTGGCCATCATCGATCACTCCTGCTCGCCCTGTCATAGCCATGCAGCCAATAAAATGAAGGGCGGCCTCGCCCTCGACTCGCGCCAAGCAGCGCTCACCGGAGGGGATTCCGGCCCCGAACTAGTGCCGGGAGAGGTTGCGCATAGCCGCATGATTACCGCGATCCGCTACACTGACAGCGATCTGCAAATGCCACCAAAGGGAAAGCGCCTCACCCCCGAGGAGATTGCCATCCTCGAATCTTGGGTCGCCGCCGGAGCGCCGTGGCCTGATTCAGCCGGCAGTGCCAGCCGAAACGGAGGTAGCTCCATATCCATGCATGCCAAGCGAACCCCAGGGCCCATCAGTGAAGCTGAACGGCGTTGGTGGTCATTCCAGCCCCTGGCAGTCGTCGAGCCGCCGGCAACAGGAGCGCAGTGGGCGGCCAATGACCTCGACCGTTTCGTCGCTGAGCGCCTTGCCGGTGCCGGATTGACGCCGGCGCCTGAGGCCAGCCGCGCCCAGCTCATCCGGCGCGCCAGCTTCGCCCTGACTGGACTGCCGCCCACCCCGGTCCAGGTCGCCGGCTTCCTCGCCGACAACGCGCCTGATGCCTGGCCGCGACTTGTCGATCAGCTGCTTGCCAGTCCCCGCTATGGTGAACACTGGGCGCGACACTGGCTCGATCTCGTGCATTACGCTGACAGCGACGGCTTCCGCATCGACGAATACAGGCCTGAGGCTTGGCGTTATCGCGATTGGGTGATTGCCGCCTTCAATGACGATTTGCCTTATGACCGCTTCATCGCTGAGCAAATCGCGGGGGACGAGCTCAATCCCGGCGATCCCCAGGCACTGATTGCCACCGGCTACCTGCGCCAGTGGTGTTATGAGTACAACAATGCGGATGTCGTCACCCAGCGCACCAATATCCTCAACGACCTTACCGATACCACGGCCGACGTTGTCATGGGCCTAGGTATGCAGTGCGCACGGTGCCATGACCACAAATTCGATCCGCTGCTGCAGAAGGATTACTATCGCCTGCAGGCTTTTTTCTCGCCGCTCCTTCCCCGCGATGATCTGGTCGCCGCCAGCGCCGAAGAAGTCGCCGCCTACAAGCGTGAGGTGGCTGCCTGGGATGGGCGCAGTGCTGGATTGCGTGCACGCATCACTGCACTCGAAGCGCCTTTCCGAATCAAGGCCGAGCAGGCTGTGGTGGGGAAATTCCCACTCGAGACCCAGGCGATTTGGGCCAAGGTGCCAGCGCTCCGTACGCCGCTCGAGGCAATTTATGCCGATCTGGTCGATCGCCAGGTACGCTATGGATACGCACGCTTGAACAGCAAGTACATCAAAGGCGAACAGCTCGTTGCACTCATCGCCCTGCAACAGGAGTTGACGGCGCTCGAGAAGGAGAAGCCGATGGCACTGCCGCTCGCCTTCGCCGTCAGTGATGTCGCAGCGCAAGCACCGCCCTTGTTCATCCCAAGAAAGCAGTCGCTCGGCGAAATCGCCCCGGGCTTCCCGACCATCCTCGACCCCGGCCCGGCTGTCGTCACCGCCGGTGCGACAAGCACGGGGCGGCGCTCGGCCCTGGCGCGCTGGCTGGTACGCAGCGACAACCCGCTTACCGCGAGGGTGATCGTCAACCGGGTCTGGCAGTACCAGTTCGGCCAGGGCCTCGCAATCAACGGCTCCGATCTCGGCCGCCTCAGCGATCCGCCATCGCATCCCGAACTCCTGGATTGGCTGGCCCGCCGCTTCATCACCGGAGGTTGGTCAATAAAACGCCTGCAGCGGGATATCCTCCTTTCGGCCACCTGGCGGCAGTCCGTTGCCCATCCCCATCCCGAAGTCGGAATGGCCAATGATCCCGAGAACCGCCTGCTGTGGAGGGGGACCACGCGCCGCATCGAGGCCGAGGCCATCCGCGATACTATCCTCAGCGTGACCGGCGAGCTCGATACCACCGCTGGCGGTCCAGGGGTGGACGGGGGACGCAATCACCGCTCGATCTATGACAAGGTGATGCGCAATTCCCATGACCCGCTGCTCGAGGTCTTCGATGCCGCCGACGGCATCATCAGCGACCCTGCGCGCACCATCACCACTACCCCGCGGCAGGCCCTGCTGATGATGAATGGCGATTGGGCATTGGGACGTGCCCGGGCCTTTGCACAGCGAATATCCAAGGAGGTGCCCGGCGATGACAGTGCGGGGCGCGTAAATCGAGTCTTTCAGCTCGCCTATTCACGACCCCCATGCGCCAAGGAGTTGGCAACATTGAATACGTGGATCTCCACGCACAAACGAGCCAATTCACGAGAACTGTCAGCAGCAGCCAATCTGATCGCCGACAGGCTGCCCTTCCGCAATGGCCGGGCAGCGGTGCTCGCGCCCGGAACTGTCCAGGACCGATTGA
>JAYVMM010000722.1:0-3364 GCA_043758975.1 Planctomycetota bacterium
GCTCGTCGTAGGCGATCACCTCGATATTGACCGAGCGCGTGCGCGGCTTGAGGTCCTGGCGCTCGAGGATGACGTTGTCCTTGCCGTCGGCGGTGTCGACCGAGAGCTTGCCGCCGCCGTCATCGCTCTTCTTGGCGAATTCGTACTGGTCGGCGATGGTTTTGAGCACCTCGTTGTAGCGGCTCGGCTTGGCGATCTTCGGACGGGTGACGTCGGCGATCTCGTTGCGCAGGCGGAAGGTCAGGTAGCTGTAGGCACGCTCCCGCCCGAGGCGGTCCTTGAGCAGCACCTCGTCGAGGTCCATGACCTGGAAGTTGAACTCGTAGAGGTCCTCATCGCGGTCGCTCAGGAGCTTCTCCAGGGCCGCCTTCTGCTCCAGGAACTCCGGGTTCGGCTTGCCCAGCTCGCTCGCCTCGCCGCCGTGAAGCGCCGTCACAAAGCCTTGCACGGCAAGGGCCGCGGAAAGCAGGAGCGTGGTCGGCGTGGAGCGACTGCGCTGACGACGCATAGAGCTTCCTCTCGGGGGGCGCGGGCGTGGGACGCCACTGGGAGTCGCGAGTCTAGACCCGGGGGGTCGGGCGCAAGGCGGCCCGGAGAAGCGCCCGGTGGCGGTGCATCAGACGCTCAAATTCGCCTGCTGGGCCTACTTGGAGGGAACGGCGGCGGCTGGCGCCGGCGGCGCGCTGGCGGGCGGCTCGACTACCTTGTCCGATTTGGTGCGCTCGATGGGCAGCGGGCAAATGGCGTCGCCGGTGGCGGCATCGATCAGCTTGAGATCGATCTGGTAGAGCTTGACCGGCTCACCCTGGCGCTGGCCGTCCTCGGCGCTGACCACTCCGGAGATGGTGAAGTCGGGCTTGCCCTCGGTCACGAGATGGACGCGCTCGGAGCCGGCGAGTTCGTGCGCGAGCGCGGCCGTGAAGCCGGTGAGGTCGACCTGGCCCTGGGCGTGGTCGGTGATGGCGCCCACACTCACCCCGGGGGCATGGGTGGTGCGATCGCGGAACTGCGACACCCACGGGCGCCTGAGCGCGTCGCCGATGAGCTCCTTGGCCACCTCCTGGCTGTCGGTCGCGGTCCAGGCGCTGGGCGGCGGCGGCGGCGGCAGCAGCGGCGCCGGCTCACGCCCACACCCGGTCAGCGCAATCAGCGCAATCAGGAGCGCAGCGCAGCACACGGCGGGGAATCGCATGGTCGGCCCTTTGGCACGAAGGAGGTTGCAGTGGTCGAGGCGGCGGCGGACATCATTGCCGGGCGGGAGCGGCGCGCAACCGCGCGCCATACGCCGTGCGCGCATCACGCGCGCGGGCGCGCCGCCGTACGCACCGCCGCGCGCGGTGCGCGGTACTGCAGCGCATCGCCGCCATCGGGATACCACCCGGGCATGCGCCGGGCGGTTGACATGCCCAGGCGCTCATAGAGCGCGCACGCCGCAGCGTTGTCCTCGCGCACCTCCAGGGTCAGCGCGGTGATGCGCTGGGGCAGCTTGCGCACCAGGGCGCTGAACAGCTCGCGGGCGAGGCCGCGGCCCTGGCAAGCAGGATCGACGGCGAGCGAGTAGATGCGCGCGGCGGCGCTGGTCGAGCGCAGCAGGGCGGTGATGGCGGCGACCACCGCGCCGCCCTCGCGCACCACCAGGGTGAGGCTGGTGCCGACGCGCGCGGCCCTGCCGAGGAGATGCCGCCAGGTGGCGCGCGAGAAGTGGTCGGCAGCGGTAAAGCAGCGGCGCTCGAGCGCGATGATGGCGTCGAGGTCGACGGGGCGCGCCGCCACCACCGCCACGCTCACGCGCGCCGCCGCTGCCGCCCTGCCCGCGCTGGCGGCGCGTGCGCCCGCCCCGCCGCTCACGAGCCGGCCGCCTGCTGGTGCTCCTCCATCCAACCCTCCCACGGCTCACCGGCGAGGTGCCGCACGATGTTGCGGTAGACCTCGGGGTTGTTCATGTCCTCTTCGCCGGCATCGATGTTCGGGTTGTCGTTGACCTCGATGACCATGAAGCCGTCATCGAACTCCTTGATGTCGACGCCGTAGAGGCTGCGCCCGATGGCGTTGCCGGCGCGCAGCGCGACCGAGATCAGGCGGGGATCGATCTGCGCCTTCTCCACGCTCTGCACCACCGAGATGTTGGGCCGCCCGGCGTCGTCGCGGTCGTGCGCCCGCCAGGCCCCGGGCGCCATCACGTACTTGACCACGAACAACACCTTGCCATCGAGGATGGTCACCCGCCAGTCGAACGAGCTCGGCAGGTACTGCTGTACCACCAGGCGGTCGGCGCGGCGCAGGAAGCGCTTGCCGACCTTGACGAAGCCGGCCTCGTCGTGCGCCTTCTCGACATAGGCGCTGAAAGAGGAGTTGGGCGCCTTGAGCACCAGCGGACGGCCGTAGGTCTCGAACAGCTCGCGCGCCTGCTCGACGGTGACCTCGTCCTCGGTGAGGAAGCAGGTGTCGGGGATGGGCACGTTGGCGCGCATGAGATGCTGGTACATGTTGACCTTGTCGCAGCACACCATGATCGAATCAGGCTCGTCGATCACGCGCAGGCCGTACACCTCGGCCAGGCGCGCAGCGACGTAGCTGGTGTTGAGCGGATCGGTCAGTGCGCGGATCAGGAGCCCGTCATAGCGCGGGATGTTCATGATCTCGGAGCGGAAGATGAAATCGGCGTCGTGGCCGAGCTTGGCCGCGGCAATGCGGAAGTTGGTCAGGGCGGTGAGCTCGACGGCGCGGCGGATGGTGTAGCGTTCGGTGAAGATAGCCAGGCGAGCCATCAGCAGGATCCTTGCCGAGCGGGGTGCGGTGGGGCGCGGCGCGTGCGCGCGCGCGCCGGGGCGGCGGCGGCGGCGGCGCTCACGCCCGCCACAGCCCGGCCTCCTTGAGGATGGCCTTCTCGTTCTGCGTCAGTTCCTCTTTCTTGAGCGGCTCGATGGCGCTGAAGAGGTACTGCTTCTCGGTGACGATGATCTTGACCCGCGCCAGGGGCAGGCGGAAGGTCGCCCACAGCATCTCGGCGAGGTCGCGGTACTCCGGCTTGAGGCACTTGCCGATCACCAGGCGCAGGGTGTCGACGCGGCTGTCCGGCGGCATGTCCTGGCACACCACCGCGTACTTGTTGCTCATGGTCAGCGACTTGATCGCCTCCTCCATGTTGGCGGCCTCGGCGATGACCACGCCCTCGTCCTGGAAGGGGTTGATCGGGTAGATCACCAGGGGCGGCTCGATGGCGGTGGTCGAGTCATTGGAGATCTCCCAGCTCGGGATGGGGATGCCGGCAGCCAGCGCCTTGGTCAGCGCGAGCGGCACCACATAGGCGTCGATCGCCTCCTGCGGGCTGGGCAGCGCGAGCAGGCCCTCGTGCTCGGCCTCC